>CACWJV010000183.1 GCA_902761265.1 Oscillospiraceae bacterium
CGGCACAGAAAGAAGTAACCCGAAAAGGGCGGGTGCGGGCAAACCGCACCCGCTTTTGTGCTGTGTGCATGGTTGGCAGAACGGCTGCGACCGGGTTCAAACCTCACCCGTCACGCGCATTGAATGTGATTTGCTTTGCAGGAAAGTCTGTGGGCGCGTGACACCCTCCCCGCCTTCGGGGAGGGCAAGGGGATTGTACTTTATCTTTTAGTTGATTCTTGCGGACAGGTTTGTTATACTGTATGTGGTGATTACAATGAAGAGTATCCGAAATGGTTATCTGACCAAACGGGCGCAGGAACTGCGCGGCAATGCAACAGAACAGGAAAACCGACTTTGGTATACGTTTTTGCGGCATTATCCGATTCGTTTTCGTCGGCAAGTGCCAATCGATCAGTTTATCGTTGATTTTGTTTGTTCAAAAGCCAAGATGATTTTAGAATTGGATGGTTCTCAACATTATGAGGAACAGGGATCAGCTTATGATCGGGAACGCGACGCGATGTTGGAATCCTACGGTTATCATGTCTTTCGCATCCCGAACAATGAGATCGATGCTCATTTCAACAACGTATGCGACTGGATTGACAGGACTGTAAAAGAACGTCTGAAAACAGAGCAAACCAAAGAATAAAAGCACAACCCCCTTGCCCTCCCCGAAGGCGGGGAGGGTGTCACGCGCCCACTTGCTTTATGATGTGGCACAATGTACAATGCGCGTGACGGGTGAGGTTTGAACGCACGGTTTATTGATCGCTGACGGATAAGAACGAGACGCAGCTCCGCCACGTTCCATCGTTGCAACTTGCAAAACAAATCCGCCGCTCCATTCGAAGCGGCGGTCTTTTTTTACCGTATAAAATGTGTCCAGGCGTGTGTTTCCTTTTCCGGCAGACCGAACGCCTCTTTGCCCAGCGCGATGCTCTTCATCAAAAACGCCATATTGCGCGCAAGGGTGCGCATCGTTTGCAGCCCTTCGGCGTCTTCGGCGGCTTCGCCTTTTTCGCGGCCGTGGACGCTGTTCCAATACTGGCTCGACGCCACGGGCATGCCGCTGATTGTGAAATACTTGTTGAGCCGGTCAAAGCTCGCGGACGTACCGCCGCGGCGTGCACAGACCACCGCCGCGCCGACCTTCATCGTTTTGTCAAACGGCGTACTGAAAAACAGCCGGTCGGCAAAGGCCGTCAGTGTGGCGTTGGGGCCGGCGTAATAGACCGGCGACGCGAGCACGAGCCCGTCCGCCTCTTTGAAAATCGCCGCCGCTTCGTTCACACTGTCGTCAAACACGCACTGTCCTTTTTTGCTGCAGCCGCCGCACGCAACGCAGCCGCGGATGGCTTCGGCGCCGATCTGCATCGTGACGGTCTCGATCCCTTCGGCGGCAAAGACCTGCTCCATCTCCCGCAGGGCGAGGGCGGTGTTGCCGTTTTTGCGGGGCGAGCCGTTGACGAGTAAAACTTTCATAGAGTGTACCTCCTCGGGTGTAAAACTTTCATAGAGTGTACCTCCTCGGGTGGTGTTATGTTATCTTATGCAAACGGGCGCAGCTTGTCAAGGTGCAGCTTCGTCTGGATCGTTTCCAGCATACGGTAGAAGCGGTTGACCACACCGGCAAGTCCTTTCCAGAACGGCGACGCCTCCTGCGTTTGCGGCTTCAGATCGGCAAACAGATAGTGGTTGTGTTCGTCGTAGTAATAGACGCCGTTGTCGTTTTCGTAAGACTTTGCCGCCCGTTCATACGGATCGTTGAACTGCGTGTAGCCGGGGAGGCTATAGATATCCGCAACGTCCTCCAAAATCAGCTTCGCCGCAAAGTCCTTGATGTCTTCGCGCGTGTTGACGTAGGTGTGGCCGATGTTCGAAAAGAACCAGGTGTTTTCCGGCAGCGCACAGGTGCTCGCGTCGATCATGCCGTCGGGCGAGAGATGGTTGTGGGTCGGGTCGCTGCAAACGGTGCCCTTGGCGGTGTAGCCGTCGCCGAGCGTTTCGCCGATATTGGCAAACGTGGCGCCCAGACCGGACGACGCCGGGGTGAGCAGCTCGTCGGAATTGATATTGCCGGAGCCGAACAAAACGGGCATGATGTTGCCCACGCCGTAGCACGAGACGATGTGCACGTTGACGCCGCTGTCCTTGAGCCGGTTCAGCGTTGCGGGCAACGCTTTGCGCGCCGCGTCATAGGCGTCGCACTCCGCACGCACCACCGCGTGTTCTTCGCCGGACAGGTATTTGTCCTTGACCGCGGCATAGTCCGCCGCCGGGCACAGCGCCCACATCATCGACGAGTTGACCACCAGAATCTGGCGCACCTCTTCGAGCGCTTCGCGCAAAACCTTTTCAACGACGCGTGCGGGCAGCGCCACCCGCAGCGCCAGCGACACCTGATAGCCCAGATCGCCCGCAAGCAGCGCGGGCAAAACGGTTTCGTGGTCGTAGTTGACGTCATAGATCGTCACATTGTCGGTCATCACGTCGCCGAGAATCTGCGCGCCGTCAAACGCCGGGATGACGGAGATGATCTTTTTGATATATTTCGCGTCCTCGGGGAAGTCCGCAAGATATTCGGTCAACACCGTTCCGCCCTGGGAAACGGGCACAAGGATCACCTTGCTTGCGCCGGTTTGCGCGAGCACCACGTCTTCGATATAGCGGTGCAGGCCTGCCGCCACCTGTTTGATGGAGCCGAAGGAGTCATAGGAATAGAAAAAGCGCACGTCGTTGTAATCGTCCAGCCCGTGGATGGCGATGTGGTGCTGCACCTCCGCCTGCTTTTCGGGCGGCAAAAAGCTGTAGGCCGCGTCGTAGGGCGTGACGATCTTGGTATAGACCGGCGTGCCGTCGGGGTTCGTTTTAAACGCCTTGAACAGCTCGTCCATAAAGCCCTTGACCGCTTTGGAAAGATTCGCGTCGGAGCGCGTGAGGATGCTTGCAACGCCCGGGGCGAGGACGGCTTTCAAAATGTTTTCCACCGAAAGACCCGGCAGCTCAAACGCGTTGATCATACCGAGATATTCGTCGCCGTCATAGACTTTCGTTTCGCTCTGGCCAAAGCCCGGGATCAGCACGATGGGCGTTTTTTCTTCGGGTGCTTCCGCAAACGCGGCCGCGCTGCAGCAAAGCAGCAGCACCAATGCGAGCAGGACGCTGAGCATACGTTTTGCCTGTTGTTTCATCTTCGTCATTTCCTTTCTTCGGACGCGCGTCCGGTTCTGATATAAAATAAGTATAACACTGCGAAGGGCGGACGGTCAAGAAAAGTTTGCGTTTTTATGAAACAAAAATGAATGATCGTGGGAAAAAACGGCGGCCGGCGCCGGAAAGGCTTGCCTTTTTTTGACCCTTGTGCTACAATAAAACGGAAACGACAAAACGAAACGGAGGCTTTCCCATGAAAAAGACGACCCTTCTCAAAGCCGCGCTCGGCGCGGGCGCCGTCGGCGCCGCCATCCCGGTGCTGATCGACCATCTGTTGGTGCACCGCAAGTTTGAACTGCCCCAGGGCGCCAAGGACGCCGTTTCCGGCGCGGACATGACCGAGCTGCACGCGCTGCGCGACGACTATATGAACTGGCTGGAAAACTACGGCTATGAAGAACACCACATGATCACCGACGACGGGCTGATGCTCAACGGCTTTTTCTTCCGCGCCAAAGAGGCGAGCAACATCTACGCCTTTTGCGCCCACGGCTACCGCAGCAGCGGCAAAACCGAGTTTTGCGCGCTGATCCAATACTATCTGAGCCGGAACATCAACGTCTTCGTCTGCGACCACCGCGGCGCGGAATCGAGCGAGGGCAACATCATCGGCTTCGGCGCGTACGAGTCGAAGGACTGTATCAAATGGCTCGATTACCTCAACAACACCTTCGGCCCGGATATCAAGCTCATCCTCCACGGCATCTCCATGGGCAGCGCCACCGTGATGCTCATGACCGGCAACCCGAATCTGCCGGAAAACGTGAAGATGTGCGTTGCCGATTGCGGCTATACCAGCGCGTGGGATGAATTCACCTACAAGCTCGGCGAAATGAAAGTCCCGGCCCATCCGCTGATCGAGGTTGTCAACGCGGTCAACAAGGTGGTTGCGGGCTACGATTTCAAAAAGGACACCTCCGCGATCGAAGCGGTCAAACGCTCCAAAACGCCGACGCTGTTTGTCCACGGCGACGCCGACGCCTTTGTGCCGACGAAGATGGTCTACGAAGTCTACGACGCGTGCGCCTGCCCGGACAAGGATATCCTCATTGTCCACGGCGCCGACCACGCCGCCTCGTTCATCACCGACCAGCCGGCCTATGAAGCAAAGCTCGACGCGTTTATTGAAAAGTATGTGAAATAAGCCGATAGGCATTCGTCCACAGAAGCACCCTGCGGGGTGCTTCTTCGCTGCCGGCGGTCCTGACAACTTCGGAAACTTAGGATATAATATCAAAGCTGTGTGAAACACAGATGCTGCTATGGCGCAGTCGGTAGCGCGCATCCTTGGTAAGGATGAGGTCACCGGTTCAAATCCGGTTAGCAGCTCCACAGTCCCGAAAACGCTTTGTTTTCGGGAATTTTTCTATTTTCTGCGCCTGCCGTCGGCTGCCGCAGGTTGTCCGCTGCCCACTGTCCGATGGCGACGAACGACGGAACCGAAATAAACCTCTTGACCAATGCGCTGCTTTCTGCTAAAATAAGCGATGGAATTTTTCGAAAGAAGGTGCCCGGTATGGACAAAATCAAAATGAACAAGATCGTCGAAATGGACGGCGACGAAATGACCCGTATCATCTGGCAAACGATCAAGGACGAGCTGCTCTCTCCCTTTGTGGAGCTCAACACGGAGTACTACGACCTCGGCTTGCCCCACCGCGACGAGACGGACGATCAGGTTTCGATCGACGCGGGCGAAGCGATCAAAAAATACCACGTCGGCGTCAAGTGCGCCACCATCACCCCCAACGCCCAGCGCGTGGAGGAATACAAGCTCAAAGAGATGTGGAAAAGCCCCAACGGCACCATCCGCGCCATCCTTGACGGCACAGTCTTCCGCACACCGATTTTAGTCAGCGGCGTCAAACCCGCGGTGCGCTCCTGGGAAAAGCCGATCACCATCGCGCGTCACGCCTACGGCGACGTGTATAAAGCGACGGAGTTCCGGGTGACAAAGCCCGGTAAAGCCGAGCTGCTGTTTACCGCCGCAGACGGCGAACAAAAACGCGCGACCATCTACGACTTCGAATGCGGCGGCGTGCTGCAGGGCATGTATAACAAGGACACGTCCATCGAATCGTTTGCGCGCTCGTGCTTCAATTATGCCATCGAAACGAAACAGGATCTCTGGTTTTCCACCAAGGACACCATCTCCAAGCAATATGACCAGACGTTCAAGCTGATTTTTGAGGACATTTTCAACCGCGAATACAAGGCGACCTTTGACGAACTGGGCATCACCTATTTCTATACCCTGATCGACGACGCCGTGGCGCGCGTGATCCGCTCCAAAGGCGGCTACATCTGGGCGTGCAAAAACTACGACGGCGACGTGATGAGCGACATGGTCTCCACGGCGTTCGGCTCGCTGGCGATGATGACGAGCGTGCTCGTGTCGCCCGACGGCAACTTTGAATACGAGGCCGCCCACGGCACTGTCACGCGCCACTACTACCGCTATCTCGAGGGCGAAACGACCTCGACCAACCCGATCGCCACGATCTTCGCGTGGACGGGCGCGCTGAAAAAGCGCGGCGAGCTGGACGATAACGCCGCCCTTGTAAACTTTGCAAAGACGCTCGAGGACGCTTCTCTGGCCGTGATCGAAAGCGGCAAGATGACCAAAGACCTCGCGCTGATGTGGCAGGGCGACGTGAAAGCCGAAACGCTGTCCACCGACGATTTTATCGCCGCAATCCGCAAGGAGCTGGAAGCGAGACTGTAAAAAAAGCACCCTGCGGGGTGCTTTTTTTAGGGCCAAGAGCTAAGGGCCGAGGGCCGAGGGACAAGGGACAAGGGCACAGTGCATAGCAGCGCCCTTGCCTTCCCCTTTGGGGAAGGTGGCACGCGCCCACACGATTCCCGGCAAAGCAGAAGCGTCAAAAGCGCGTGACGGAAGAGGTCAGCCGTGTAAAAACCAACAGAACACCAACGGTCAGCGCCGGTATATTTGCGATCGGCTGTCGGCTGTGCCGCACGGCGATCTTTGTTCTCGGATGTCAAAGCATTTTGACTTTCTTTTTCCGGCTTGTCAAACAAATTGGGTGGCCATTTTCGTCCGCTTCTGCTATCCTGTATGAGAATGAAAGAGAGGTGCTGATATGGAAATTGAAATCGGGCAAAAAATCCGGCTTGCAAGAAAACAGGCGGAGCTGACCCAGGAGCAGGCGGCAGAGCAGCTCGGCGTCAGCCGGCAGACGATATCGAATTGGGAAACCGAAAAGTCCTATCCCGATATCCGAAGCGTGATCCGGATGAGCGATCTTTACGGCGTTTCGCTGGATCTGCTGTTAAAAGAGGGTGCAGAAACGCCGAACAGGTATGTGCAGTACCTGGACGAGAGCACAAATATTGTAAAAAGCAACCGAAACAAAGGAAAACTGATTTTAATTTCCGTCTATCTTCTGATCTGGTCGTTTTCCATGCTCTTCTTCTGGGTGCTGATGGAACCGAGCGACGCGGGCGGTTTCGCGCTTTTGTTTCTCTGGGGGCTGCTGCCGGTGCTGACGTTTGTGGAATCTGTGCTGATCGGCACAAACGGCTACTGGGGAAAGCTCGCGTGGCTGGCGGCCCCGATCTTAGGCTTCGGCTATATGATGACGGAATACTTTACCTTTGAAACCGCCAATCACATGGCGTTCGGCAACCGGAATCTGCCGACGTTTTCTTTGCTGCTGGTCGGCGCCGCCTTCTCCGCTGCCGGGCTGGGTATCGGCAAAGGGATTCGCTTGTTACGAAACCGCCGCAAACGGGTCAGAACCGAAACTTGACGCCGCCGATCAAAGTTCGGCGCTGCTGATTGCAGATGGTTGTGTTACGCCTGGGTGTAGGTCAGCACCGTACCGGTGTCGGTGTCGGTCATCGTCAGCGTGCTGCCCTCGATGACATAGTTCCAGGTCTGTGCCGTTGCGGAGCCTTCATAGGTGATCGCCACACTCGTGCCGTTGTCGACATAGGAAAAGTTCATGATCATGCCTTCGCCTGCATCCCATTGGCCGGTGCCGTCTTCGTTGAAGGTATAGGCGCAGCCTTCGGCTTCGTTGGCGTTCCATGTGCCCGCAAGCGCGGCTTTCGTCTCGGCGGGTGCGTCGGTCTTGCTGCCGCAGGCGGCAAACGAAAGGACAACGGCTGCGACCGCCAGCAGGGCGATCAGGGTACGGATGGTTTTTTTCATGGTGATTACCTCCAATTCTAGTTTGCTTTATTTTAGCACTTTTTTCCTTAAATGTAAATAAGAAAACAAGATGGCAAGAAACAAGATGGCAAGAAACAGAGAGGAAGCGGGAGATTGAACGAAAGGGGAACACCTTTTATGCGGTTCTGTGCGCTGACTTTCAGAACTACCTGTTTCTTACGCGCGGATCCTCTGATTCTCTTGTCCGCTTGCCTTCTTGCCATCTTCAAAAAAATTCCAAAACCGCTTGACATTTCCCCTTCGCACTGCTATAATCATAGAACCGCAAATTTGCAAAGCGGATCCTTGCTCTGCGTTTTGCAGGGCCTCAAGTCCATAAGGAGGTGCAACAAATGGCAAACAGCTACGAAACCATGTTAGTCTTTTCCGTTGCGAACGGAGACGAAGCCGTGACCGCTCTGGTTGAAAAGTTCAAGGCGCTCATCGAGGCCAACGGCACGATCGAAAGCGTTGACGAATGGGGCAAGCGCAAGCTCGCGTATCCCATCAACTACGAGACCGAAGGCTACTACATGCTCGTCAACTTCACTTGCGAACCGGAATTCCCGGCCGAGCTTGACCGTATCGTCAAGATCACCGAAGGTGTTCTGCGCGCGCTGACCGTGAAGCAGTAAGGAGGATGCAGCATGATTAACTCTGTCGTTCTCATGGGCCGCCTGGTGGCGGATCCCGAGCTGCGTACCACCACAACGGGCAAATCGGTCTGCACGTTCCGCATCGCGGTCGACAGATCCTACGTCCGACAGGGCGAGCAGCGTCAGGCCGACTTCATCACCTGCGTCGCCTGGGAGCAGACCGGCAATTTCATCAGCCGCTATTTTACCAAAGGCTCGATGATCGCCGTGACCGGCTCCATCCAGACCCGGAACTACGAAGACAAAACGGGTGCCAAACGTACCGCATTTGAAGTCAACGTGCGCGAAGCGTCGTTCTGCGGCTCCAAAGCGGAAACCGGCGCCGGCTCCTACAACCAGTCCGCACCCGCGGCACCGGCACAGGCGCCTGCCTATCAGTCCGCAGCCGTCAACGATTTTGAAGAGATCACCGACGACGAAGATCTTCCGTTCTGAGCAGCAACGAAACCAAGACTAAAAGGAGGAAACAGCAATGGCATTTGAAAAAGGCAATGGCCGTCCCAACAGAAAAGGCCGCAGAAAGGTCTGCGCATTCTGTGTTGATAAAGTGGAAAAGATCGACTACAAAGACGTTGCGAGACTGCGCAAGTTCACGTCCGATCGCGCCAAGATTTTGCCCCGCCGCGTGACCGGCACCTGCGCCCGTCACCAGCGTGAACTGACCGTGGCCATCAAGCGTGCCCGTCAGGTCGCTCTCATGCCCTATACGGCTGACTAAGCAAAACAAAATTTTAGGGCCAAGGGCCAAGGGTCCAGGGCCTAGGGGTTGGGCGCCGCCTGCGGCGATGCGCCAAAAACACTGGAACGCAGAAAACTCTTTTGTTCCGCAATGCCTGCAACCGGTCACTCCGTCCCTTCATTCCTTAGTCCCTTAGTCCCTTAGTCCCTCCCTCGGCCCTATGCCATTGGAGTCTCGCCTGCCGGCTCGGTCGTTGCTTCTCAGCCTGCGGCTGAGAGGTCGCCACCGGCGACCCGCAACCCTTGGCCCTAAACAAGCTGCCCCGCAGGGCAGCTTGTTTCACGCAAGAATATACACTTTCACGCTGTGGGGCGGCAGCGTCGCCCGGACCTTGCCGTCGGTTGTAACGTCCGTGTGCTCCCATACGTCGCGCACGGCGTAG
>CACWJV010000184.1 GCA_902761265.1 Oscillospiraceae bacterium
GGTTTCACACTGTTGGTCGCCACCATGCCGGTGCCGGCGTCGCCTTCGGGCGGACAAAGCGGAATCCCCGGCTGCAACCCGCCGGTCGGGTCAAGCAGCCGCGCGCCTTCTTCGGTCAGCGTCCCTGCCGCCTGTCCGGCTGTGCGGACTTCGGGCAGCAGATCGCGCAGCCGCCACGGATAACCGCCGCACAGCGTGTCAAACTGTTCGAGCATGGTTTTGTCATAATCGCACGTCGCATCGTCGATCGGGAACATACCCGCCGCTTCGCCCACGCCGACGGTGCGCACACCGGTCAGCCGGTAATGCAAATAGCCGGCAAGCGTGGTCAGCGCGCGGATGTCTTTCACGTGCTCCTCTCCGTTCAAAATTGCCTGATAGAGATGCGCCACGCTCCAGCGTTCGGGAATGTTGAACGAAAAAAGCTTTGTCAGCTTTTCGGCGGCTTCGCCGGTCGTCGTGTTGCGCCAAGTACGAAACGGCACCAAAAACCGGTCGTTTTCGTCCAATGCAATATAGCCGTGCATCATGGCGGAAATCCCGATGGCGCCAACGGTCGTCAGCGGCGCGCCGTATTTGTCCTGAACCTGCTTTGACAGCGCAGCAAACGACTGCTGCAGCGCGGTTAAAATCTCGTCGTAGCTGTAAGTCCAGTAGCCGCCGACAAAGCTGTTTTCCCAATCGTAAACGCCCTCGGCAAGCACCTGATAGCTTTTGTCAATCAAGACCGCCTTGACGCGGGTAGAGCCGAACTCGATGCCGAGGGTGGTGTTTGTAAAATCCATAAGGGGAGTCTCCTTTTTTCAAATTCGGAATGCGGAATTCGGAATTCGGAATTGTGGGACGCCGCGCAAAGCGCGATGCGTCAAAGTGTTAAGGCAAGGTGATTCCTTTGCCAAAAGAGATTGCAAATCTGTTCGTTGGCGGATGATCGGTTTCGGAATCGGAAACCTGCAGCGGATACAATCTACCCGGGTTCGGTTTCGGATCGTTTGCGCCACGGCGCAGAACATCGGATTGCTGCGCGGGAAGGCGCGACCGCAATTCCGAATTCCGAATTCCGAATTACTTATGATACTTGCTGCCCCGTTCGATCTGCTTGGCGCGATAGATCTGTTCGAGCAGCATCACGCGAAAGAGCTGGTGGGGAAAGGTCATGGCGCTGACGGACAGGCGGCAGTCGGCGCGGCGTTTAACGGCGTCCGAAAGCCCGAACGAGCCGCCGATCACAAAGCAGACCTTGTCTTTGCCCGCTGTGGCGTAATCGGACAGCAGCCGGCTGAAGCGTTCGCTGTCCATGCTCTTGCCCTCGACACACAGCGCGACCACGGCCGCACCGGCAGGGATCTTGTCCAAGATCTCTTTGCCCTCTTTGTCGAGCGCCTGTCTGATCTGGGTGTCGTGCGGGTCGTCCGGCAGTTTTTGCGCCGGCAGCTCAATGATCTGCAGTTTGCAAAGCGTCTGCAGCCGCTTTTGATATTCCGCACACGCGGCGGTGAGATACGGCTCTTTGAGCCGTCCCACGCAAAGGACGGTGATCTGCTGCATGCTCTCTCCTTAAAACAGGATCAGCCCTTCGTCGTTTTCCTTCGGGTTGACCTTTAATGTATAATCTTTGCCCAAAACGGCGCCGGCCTGCTGCAGCGCGGCATAGGTTGTCTGATAGGCGAGCTGGGGGATGTTGTTTTCCGTGCTCAGATGGCCGAGAAACAACCGCGTCGTGCCGTGATCGACAAGCTGCACCGCCACGTCGGCGCACGCGTCGTTGCAAAGGTGACCGACGTCGGATAAAATCCGCCGCTTGAGAAAATAGGGATACGGCCCGTTTTGCAGCATACCGACGTCGTGGTTCGATTCCAGCATCACAAGATCGGCGCCGAGAATGCCGTGCATGACCTCGTTTGTCATGTGACCGATATCTGTGGCCACAGAAACCTTGCGCTCGTCCGGCAGCGTCACGGTATAGCCGCAGGGTTCGTTGGCGTCGTGCGGCGTCGGAAACGCGCGCACACAAAGATCGCCGACCGTGATCTCTTTGCCGATCTCCACAAACTCGCACGGAAAATCGCCGTCGAGCGCGCCGGCTTCGTTCATTCCCTGCATCGTGCCGCGGGTGGCGTAGACCGGCAGACGCAGCTGCGACGCGAGCACACGGATGCCTTTGATATGGTCGGCGTGCTCGTGGGTCACAAAGATCGCGCGGATGCTTTTGGGGTCAATGTCGCGGGTTTGCAACGCTGTACGGATGCGCTTGGCGCTGACGCCGGCGTCAATCAAAATCCCCGTGCTGCCCGACCCGACGTAGGTCGCGTTGCCGGAGGAGGAGGAAAAGAGCGAACAAAATCTTGCCATAGGGAACCGTCCTTTAAAAAAAGTGTCTCATTGCTGGCAACAAGACACTTCATACATCCATTATCGTCTGCGCTCAGCCGGCCGCGCCGCTTTGCGGTGTGTCGTCGCTGAACTCTTTGCGGTAGATATCCGCGCCGAGGTCGCGCAGTTTTTCTACATAGTCTTCATAGCCGCGGTCGATAAACACGATGTTTTCGATCTCGGTTTTGCCGCGAGCCATCAGGCCGGCAATGATCATAGCGGCGCCTGCACGCAGATCGTCTGCACGCACGGGTGCGCCGGTCAGTTCGGAAACGCCCTGGAACACGGCGATGGTACCGTCCACCTGCACGTTGGCGCCCATACGGATGAGCTGATCGACATAGCGGAAGCGGTTGTCCCACACGCCCTCGCTCACAAGCGACGTGCCGTTGGCCACGGTGAGCAAAACGCTCATCTGCGGCTGCATATCGGTCGGGAACCCGGGATGCGGCATGGTTTTGACGTTGCAGTGGCGGAACTTGCCGGTGCTGACCACGCGCACGGCGTCGTCATATTCCTCAACCTTGACGCCGCATTCCAGCAGCTTTGCGGTGATGGATTCCAGATGCTTGGGAATCACATTTTTGACCAGCACGTCGCCGCCCGTGGCGGCCGCGGCCACCATATAGGTGCCGGCCTCGATCTGGTCGGGGATGATGGAATAGGTGCAGCCGTGCAGATTTTGCACGCCGTGAATCTTGATCACGTCGGTGCCTGCGCCGCGGATGTCGGCGCCCATGGCGTTGAGACAGTTGGCAAGATCCACAATATGCGGCTCTTTCGCAGCGTTTTCAATGATGGTCAGGCCCCTTGCCTTGACCGCGGAAAGCATGATATTGATGGTGGCGCCCACGGAGACTTTGTCCATATAGATCGGGCTGCCGGTCAGATGCTCGGCGGTGGCGTTGATCATTGCGTTTTCCACCGTGACCGAAGCGCCCAGCAGTTCGAAGCCCTTGATATGCAGATCGATCGGGCGCACGCCGAAGTTGCAGCCGCCCGGAAGAGAGACCTTGGCGCGGTTAAACCGGCCGAGCAGGGCCCCGATCAGGTAATAGGACGCACGCAGCTTTTTGGTCATCTCGTGCGGCACGATAAAGGAATTGACGTGTTTGGTGTCGATTTCAACGGTGTGTTTATTGAGATAGCGGACGCTGGCGCCCATACTCGACAAAATGCGCAGCATGGTGATCACGTCGCTGATATTCGGGATATTCTCCAGACGGCAGACGTCCTGCGCCAAAAGCGTGGCGGGAATGATGGCAACAGCGGCATTTTTCGCGCCGCTGATCTCGATTTCACCCGTCAGCCTGTTACCGCCGTGGATCACAAGCTTTTCCAAGAAAATCTCCTCTTTCTCTTTGCCGGCCGGCGTTTTGCGGGCGGCATCCTATATCTGAATCTTAGAAGAAAATGCAATATTTTGTATTCGCGCGGATAGAATCCCCCACTGAATACCAAGATATTATAGCATGTATTGTTACAAAAGAAAAGCCTTTTTGTTAAAAAATTTGAAAAAGATGGAAAGATTATGACGTCCGTTTGTTTTCCCCATTCTGTTTAGCGTTTGCTGTTTTCGGCAAAATATGCGTTGGCAGGGCCAAGGGCCGAGGGCCGAGGGATCAGGGATTGGGGAATGGCAGTAAAAAAATAACCGCCCTCGTTCCCCAACGCTGCGGTCATTTTCATAAGCTATAGGGACACAACCGTCTAACGGTGTTCCCTCTTGCAGTTTTATAATATCCGTTTTCGCCTTCTTTGTCAAACGCTTTTTCATTGCAGCACTGCAGCGCCGAACGTTTCTGCGCGGCAACTACCTTTTTCAACAGCAACCTCCTCTTCGCGTCCCTCGGCCCTTGGCCCTTGGCCCTGCAACAACAAAAGCGGCCCGCAGGCCGCTTTGCTGTTGCTTTCTTATTTCGCCAGATCGCCGATGAGCAGCAGGAAATTACCAAGCTGTGCACCGAATTCCGGGCCGCCGTCCATAATCAGCTTGCCGCTTTTGACCGTGCCGAGCAAAATGCCCAGAGCACTCTGGAAGGAATCGAAGCGCAGCGTGAAGAACGGCATCGCGCGCTTGTATTCGCCGCGGCCGGCGCGGGATTTGCCCGCCTTGATGCGGATATACGCGGAAACCTCGGGATGGTCGTTGACCGCCAGCGCATAGACACGGTCGGGCGATTTGAGCGTCCATTCGTGAATATCCGGGTGGCCCATCTTGTTGAGCTGGCTGATGCCGCTCGTGAGCAGATAGAACATGCACTTGACAAGCAGCCGCTGGTCGTCTTCGCTTTCGGGCGCTTCGGTGGCGCCGAGGACGTTTGCCATCTTCAGCAGCACCATCACAAACGACACGAGCGTTTTGGCATATTTGAGACCGCGGATCTTCGGGATCGCGTCCAGCGTGATGTTGCCCTTAAAGAACGCGTTCAGCTTTTCCACGCTCTTGAACTCCAGCTCAATATGCGGTTCGTCCGCAAGACAGGTGTGGACGATCCATTCGCCGGAATTGACGATGAAATGCATACCGACTTTGCCTTCCGGCACTTCGGGGTTCAGACAACTGACCTGGATCACAGCGTGGGCGTGCTCAAACTTTTTGGCAAGAGAGGGAACCTCCGTTGCAAGAACCTTCACCAGAGGAAGCGCGGCGTTTAAGAATATTTTGTTGGAATATAACTCTTCCTGCGGAATCGCCATGTTTCTTTCCTCCTCGTGATTAGAATTCGTCGTCCCAGTTGTCGTCTTCTTCAAAGTCTTTCTTCATAACCTCGCGGACCGCGGAGATGATGCCGTTGGCGTCGATGCCGACTTCGCTCATGATATCCTCCTGCAAACCGATGGGTGCGAACTTATCCGGATGGCCGAGCATCTTGAACGCGCAGGCTTTGCCGGAATCGACAACCACTTCCGCAACCGCGGAGCCCAGACCGCCGATGACGGAGTGATCTTCAACGGTGATGATGCGGCGGGTTTCGAGCACAGCCTTGATGATCGCGTCGCGGTCGATCGGCTTGATGGTGTGCATATTGAGCACGCGGACCTTGAGGCCGTCGGCAGAGTCGAGGAACTTGGCCGCTTCGCGCGCCTGGAACACGCAGGAGCCGCAGGCGATGACGGTGATATCGGTGCCTTCGTGCACTTCCACAGCCTTGCCCACTTCGAAGCCGTAATCCTGGGAATCATACAGCACACGGTCGAACCCGCGGTTGATGCGGATATAATAGGGGCCGAAGTTTTCATAGGCGGCGTTGACCGCGTTGGCGGTTTCATAGCCGTCCGCCGGCACAATCAGCGTCATGTTCGGCATCGCGCGGACGATCGCAAGGTCCACAATGGCGTGGTGGGTGGAGCCCGCCTGGCCGAAGGACGTACCGGAATGGGTGGCGATGATCTTGGCGTTGACGTTCTGATAGCAAATGTCGGTGTGCATCTGGTCGCACGCACGCATGCTCGTGAACGCCGAGAAGCCGGAAAGGAACGGGGTCAGTCCCGCGCGCGCCATACCGGCAGCGACGCCGAACATATCCTGCTCCGCGATACCCACGTTGATGACGCGTTCCGGACAGATTTTCAGAACGTCGCCGAGTTTGGTCGATTTTGCAAGGTCGGCAGTGATGGCAACGACCTTCGGGTCTTTTTGCATAATATCAGCGAGTGCTTTGCCGTAAATTTCAGCGGTTGCAACTTCGGTCTGATCGATTGCGTTATAAACAAATCCGCCTGCCATGATTATTTGCCCTCCTTTTCTGCGCGCGCAACACGAGCTTTGTAGTCTTCCTCAAGCTGCTGGTTAAACCGCGCAAACGTATCGTCGTCGATTGCCATATAGTGGCAGTGATAGTCGCCCGCAATCTCTTTGATGCCGGCGCCCTTCTGGGTGTCCATCAGGATGCAGGTCGGCGCGCATTTTTCCTTGGAGCGTTCAATGGCAACGTCGATGGCATCGCACAGCTCGTTGATGTTGTTGCCGTCCACGCAGATGGTGTTGAAGCCGAAGGCCACAAGCTTATCCTTGAGCGGTTCGAGTTTCATCACTTCTTCTGTCGGACCGTCGATCATGCAGTGGTTGCGGTCGATGAAGGTGATGCAGTTGGAAAGCTGATAGTGGTTCATCGTCATGAAGGCTTCCCAGTTGGAGCCTTCGCCCAGCTCGCCGTCGCCGGTGGCGACATAGGTCAGATAGCTCTTGCCGAGGATCCGGGCTGCCAGCGCGGTGCCGGCGGCGATGGAGGCGCCGTGGCCGAGCGAACCGGTGGACGCGTCGACGCCGACAACCTTGTTGGAGTCGAGGTGCATACCCATCTTGGAGCCGGACAGGTTGAAGGTCTTGAGCATTTCGGGATCGTTGAAGCCCTTGTCGCACAGTACCGGGGCATAGGCGATGGCGGCGTGACCCTTGGACAGGATGAAGCGGTCGCGGTCTTCCCACTTCGGGTCGTCGACCTTGATGTTGAGATACTTGTGATACAGCACGGTGAGCAGATCCAGGATGCTCAATCCGCCGCCGATGTGACCGCTGCCCGCCCACATGGTGGTTTGCAGTGTGAGCTTGCGCAGCTCATACGCTTTCTTTTCCAGGGCAAGCCATTCTTGTTTTGAAAGTGGCATACTGTTTTCCTCCAGACTAAAGTTTTTATTCGCACATCAGAACCCGAAGCCGAAGTGAATTCGGAATTCGGAATTCGGAATTCGGAATTGTTGGACGCCGCCTGCGGCGATGCGTCAAATGTGTTGCTGCGCAACGTGAAATATTTGCTGCGCAAATGTGAAATGGCTGCGCCGTGATATATTGGCTTCGCCAATATGAAATGTGCTTCGCACATTGTGGGACGCCGCCTGCGGCGATGCGTCAAATGTGTAAAGGCAAGGTGATTTCTTTGCCATAAGAGATTGCAATTCGGTTCGTTGGCGGGTGATCGGCAATTCCGAATTCCGCATTCCGAATTCCGAATTGTGGAACGCCGCGCAAAGCGCGATGCGTCAAAGTGTTAAGGCAAGGTGATTCCTTTGCCATAAGAGATTGCAAATCTGTTTGTTGGCGGATGATCGGTTTCGGAATCGGAAATCTACAACGGATACAATCTACCCGGGTTCGGTTTCGGATCGTTTGTGCCGCGGCGCAGAACGTCGGATTGCTGTGCGGGAAGGCGCGACCGCAATTCCGAATTCCGCATTCCGAATTCCGCATTGAACTTTTCTGAGCCTTCGCTCAGAAAAGTTCCGGATGGTTCTTCGCAAGAACCTTGAAGCATTCTTCGCCGACTTCGATCGTGTGCTTGATATCCTTGTCGGTGAGGGACGCGTTCATAAAGTGGTTGTGGTGGCTGGCAAGGAAGATGCCGCGGCGCACCATTTCGGCGACCCATTCCTGATGCAGCACCATGCTGTCGTCGTTGGCGATGCGCAGATAGAACAGCGCCGGCGCGCCGGAAACCACAAGGTCGAAGCCGTGGGCGGCGCCCGCCTTTTTGAGTCCTTCGGTCAGCTTGGTGCCGTTTTCGCGGAACAGCGTCGGGGTGTCGAGCTTTTTCATCTTTTCGATGCAGGCGATGCAGGCCGCAAACGGCACGGCAGACAGCCAGTAGGAGCCCGTGTAGGAAAGCGAAGACATCGCGCTCTTGAGGAATTCCTTGCCGCAGATGGCGGACATATTGTAGCCGTTGGCAAGCGCTTTGCAGAAGCAGATCATGTCCGCTTCAAAGCCGAAGTAGTGGTCGGAACCGGCAAGGTCCAGACGGAAACCGGCGCGCACGTCGTCGATGATGAGGATGATGCCGTTCTTGGTGCAAAGCTCGCGGACCTTTTGCCAAAAACCTTCGGCCGGGAAGGAGTTGTCATAGAAGTTGCCGTGGTCATAGGGCTGCGCAATCAGCGCGGCGATCTGATCCTTGTTGTCTTCAATCGCTTTTTCCAGCGCCGGAATATCGTTCCACGGGAGGATGATGTTGTTGCATACGTCCTCTTCGAGCACGCCGGGATAGTCCTTTTTCATCTGCCACGGAGACACGCCGTGATAGTAGCCCTTAAAGAAGATGATCTTTTTGCGGTGAGTGTGGGCGCGGGCGGCCATCATGGCGCCCTGGGTGGCGTCGTTGCCGTTTTTGGCAAAGAATGCCCAGTCGGCAGACGCAACGGTGTCGACCAGAAGGTCGGCGCAGTCCACGGTCACGCTCATCGGCGTGGTGGTGCAGTTGCCGGCTTCCATCTGTTTCATCGCGGCGGCGTCCACGTCAGGGTCGTTGTAGCCCAAAACGTTGGGGCCGTAGGCGCACATATAGTCGATGTATTTGTTGCCGTCCACATCCCAGATGTAGGAGCCCTTCGCCTTGGCGGCAAAGAGCGGCCAGTTGGACACGGGGATAAACTGACCTTCCGCCGGGCCGAGGTGGCCGTAGATACCGGACGGAATGATCTTGGTGGCCTTGGTAAAGAGTTCTCTGCTCTTTTCATGGTTTTCAATGATGGGAATGTTTGCCATACGAACGCCTCCTTATGCTAAATACAGTGCAACTCTGTCGAGAATGCGGTTGAGATTGTCGATCATATTGATCAGGCCGTGCATTTCGATCGTGCCTTCGCCGATGCAGGCAACGGCGTTGACCTTGCCGTCAAACAGATCGCGGGCGAGCTGGATGGAGCCGAACTCCATCTTGGAGCGGAAGGACGCCGGCTTTTGCTTGATGGTGACCAGATGGTGATCCTTGACGCGGATCGTGGCGGCCACAGAGTCCTTGATGCCCATTTCGATGATGCCGTCGGGAATATTGGACGCCGAGAAGGTGCCGATGGAATCGTTGTTCGCGATCTGCGAGATGGCGACGGTAATCAGATAGAACATCAGCTTGGTGCTGGTTTCAAAGAACACGGGGTCTTTGAGATCCTCTTCGCTGGCGCGCAGATACTTGGTGAGGATGTCGGTCAGCTTGGTGAAGTTCTTGAGCAAAAAGCCGATTTTGTGGAAGCCCTTGACGGGGATCGGGGTCACTGTGCCGTCGATCAGACCGTTGAACTTTTCACACGAGCCAAACGGCAGCAGCACGGTCGCCTTGGGATCCACACCCTGTTCCATCCGGCAGCGGCCGCCCTTGAAGGTCAGCGTTGCGCTCGGGCCGCCCTTGACGGAAAACGCAATCGAGACGGGCTTTTTCACCTGTGCCAGCGCGCTCGCCTCGGCATCCAGCTCGCAAAGATTTTCCAGCGTGCCGAGAATCCCGTAGAGGTTGATGTACGCTAAGGTTTTTGCATCTGTCATAATAGTTCCTCCTTGTCGTTTCCTTGTTTGCAAAACGCAGAAACACGCCAATATAGTTGTTTATATTTTAACAAAAATACGGCGAAGTGTCAATGCTTGTTTAACAATTATAACAAATTCGTGCAAAATTCCGTGCAGCTTTCAGCAGAATGCACAAAGCGCCTGCGGCAGCATTTGATTCGACACTACGGGCGCTATGTTTGATGTTGTATTTGTAGCGCCGATCAGTGATCCGCTTTGTCGTGTCTGCGCCCAGTCGATCGCTGATCGACACTACGGGCGCTGGGTATTTGTACAAACATATAAATCTATGCGCGTAGGGGCGACCCTGCGTGGTCGCCCGGAAACTGGAAATCTACAAATCGTTCACGGTGAAATTCCCGGGTCGCCACATAGGGCGACCCCTACGCGACAAAACCTTTTCCGTCGTGCCTAGCAGGCCGCACCTACGGTTGCAGCAAAAGTGTGTAGTTGTGTAGAAAATGCAGCTTTTTTTCAGTTCATTATAAACTTTTTATATGATTTACTTTTTGTCACTGACTTCAAAATAACTGCACAATTGCACAAATTGGCTGAAAACCCCCACCGCGTCTGGGTTTATCGCTGTGCAGTTTTTGTGCAGTTTCAAAAAAATGCTGCACAAACTGCACCCATTGTTCGCTTAGTCTGTCAGGTAGTCTGTTCCGTAAATACGCCGATACGCTTCCTTCGTTTCGATTGTCAGGGTAAACGGCTCGTACAGCATGCCGGGATTTGTTTTTTTCTTCATCTCCTCCGGTGTGGTGTCCAGCGCGGCGGCGATCTCCTCCTCAAACACCCGTTTCGGCTCGCTGAACAATCCGTTGTCCTTGCACCACGCCTGATAGACCGCGTAGACTTTGGACACCGTGGCGCTGTCTTTGGCGTTTCGCGCCGCCTCTCGCCGCACACAGCAGCTTTCAAAAAACGACAGCGGCGAACTGTTTTGCGCCTGATAGGCCTGCCTTGCCGCCCGGGAGCGCGGCGGAAGATCGTAGCGATAGCCGTTTTGAATCACCTGTTTTGCCCCCTCCAGCGCAAGATTGATGATGCCCGGGTATTCCCGCCGCAGCGCTTTCAGCAGCCGCTTGTCCTGCTTTTCGGGCGCAATCACCCGTTCGCACGGCACCGGAATGATCCGGTCATACACATGGCCGCCCTTGTCGCCGCCGAAGCGCGGCAGCCGGTTGGTGCAATACAGCACCGTGCCGCGGTAGACCGCATGCATCCGGTCGATCCCCTTGCGTTCAAACACCATCCGGTCGCCGCCGGTCAGCTTTTTAAAATTGTTCATCTCCTTCGTGTTCAGAAAGCTCAGATCGCTGTCGCCGATCATCCGTTTGCCGAACGCACCCGCCAGCGCAAACGGCTTTTCCATTTCGTCGATGCCGACGGTAAACGTGTTGTGTTCGCCCAAAAGGTCGATCAGCAGATTGCGAAACACCGATTTGCCGGTGTTGCCCGGGCCGTATAAAAACAGCGCCTGCTTCATCCGGTAGCCGAATATGCTGCTGAGCGTCACCCCCATAAACTGCAGCAGCAGCCGCTTGGTCGCCCGGTCGCCGGTTGTCAGATCGTCCAAAAACTGCAAAAACCGTTCCGGCTGCGGTGCGCCCGGGTCGTAGTCGCACGGCAGCATCACCGTGGAATAAATCGCCGGGGTGTGCGGCAAAAGCCGCATGGTTTCGAGATCGAGAAACCCGTTTTGAAAAAACACCAGTCCCTCCGCTCGGTTGAGCGCGTCGGGCGGCGCCATCGCGTCGGGTTCGCTCGTCACATCGTCATACGCCAGCCGGATGTCGCGCATCTGCACCGCGCCCTCGTCAAACTGCGACACCATATACTTGAGAATGCCGCGCACTTCGCCCGCCGTTTTCAGCCTGTATACACCGTCTTCATACAGATAGAACCACGTCTTTTCCTGCGTTTCGCTGCGCACCAGAAGATACGGGTAGGTTTCGCGAAACGACAGCGCCAGCAGCGCCGGGTTCACCCGCGGTTTGTTTCCCTTGCCGGGTTCAAAATAATAGGGCAGCGTCGGGTGCGGCGGTTGATTGAATTGTTCCAAAATATGTCTCCTTCCCTGACAGCATTGAATTTCGAAAAAGAAAAAACGCCCCGCGTTCCGCATGCGGCAGCGGGCGCGAAGATCGTTTTCCAGTTTTTATTATAGCGCTGTCCTACAGAAAAGTCAATAGAAAAACGAACATTTGTTCGATTTTTCAGATCGACCGGGCGCGGAGGGCGGGGTTGTGCTTTGCCATGAACGGTGCGCGGCGGCCGGGGTTCAAACCTCTCCCGTCAGTGCGCGGTGCGCACTGCCACCCTCCCCATGTAGCTGCGCCGTACCGTCGCAGCGGGGAGGGCAAGGACAGCCCGCAGCGTCGGCGTTTCGCCGACCCGGATGCAGACACAACACAGCCGATCACTGATCGGCGCTACAACCCTTCCCTGCGCGGCGAATCGTTTCCCACAGCGCACAGCGTCCGGCGCGTCACTATGCACTATGCACTATGCACTATGCACTATGCACTATGCACTGTGCACGCACCTCTCGGCCCCAAACAACACAACCGCCCTCCTTGCGGAAGAGCGGCTGTGTTTTGGAGAGGAAAAGAAAATGAAAACAACAAGCAAGGAAATCCTTGCGAAGA
>CACWJV010000185.1 GCA_902761265.1 Oscillospiraceae bacterium
GTGTTGCTTTGCAAAACCTCCGGCGCGTAGACACAGCCGCCGAGTCCCTGATAGGTGACCTTTTGCACTTCGACGCGCAGCGTTTTGTTTTTGAGCGCGGTTTTGTCAAGATGCGTAAAGCGCACCGTCTGGGTGCTGTCGCGGCCGCTGAGCAGCACGCGGATCTCGTCGTTTCGGTCGTTTGCGGCGGCCAGTCCGAAGACGGCCAGCCGTTTATAGTATTGGAAATTGCTTTCGTTGCGGACGGTCTTTGCGCCGTAGGCCGGCATACCCTGCTTGACGGCAAGCCGGTTTTTGCCCATCTGGGCATACCAGCGATAGACCCACCACGCGCTGTTCGGGGTGTTCTGGTCGGCGCAGGTGTTGCTCAGATTGTTGGCCAGCAGCCAGTACGCCTGGTTGCCGTAGACGCCGCTTTGCTCGATCACGCTGATATATTTTGCAACGGCGTTCGGGTCGCCGTTTTCCTCCATCATGCCGTATTCGTTGACCACGACCGGCGTTTGTTCGTCGATCCCGAGCGATCGTTCGATCTCGTGCAGTTTGTTCACATGGGCGTTCCATTCAAAGATGGAGCGGCCGTTGAGCTCGTGATAGACGATCACGTCCGGCACACAGTCGTGCGCCTTGGCATAGGCGAGAAACTCTCCCATCGTCGTTTCGTCAAACCCGCAGTAGGCCGGGCCGGCAAACCGGGCGTCGGGGAACACGGCGCGGATGCGGGCGACGGTCTGGGCGTATGCCTCATAGAAGTTTTGTCTTCCCTGTTCGTCAAAGGCGCTCCAGCCGTCCATCCAGGTGCCGAACCACACGCCGTTGTCGCTTTCATTGAACGGGCAGAACACGAGCTTGTCAAAATAGTCGCAGCCGCGGTAGCGTTCGAGCGCTTTGTCAACCAGCGGGTAATAGACCGTTTCCAGATAGGTCTTCCAGTCGTAAGTGCCGTTTTTCTTTTGTTCGTTGATGGCCGCTTCGTCATAATACCACGTGCTGTACATGTCCTGCAGATAGACGATCAGATACTGCATATCGTCCGACGCGATCTGCGCAGCGATATGCGATACGTCGCCCACCGGGTGCTGGCGGCCGCCGGCAGTTTTGGCGGACATGGAGGTGATGTGCAGCGCGTCGGTGATCTCCTTTGACGGTACGCCGGGCTCGGCCACACCGTAAAGAAAGCCGGTGGCGCCGCCGCGTTTTTCGCCGGTCACTTCTGCCGTATCCACCGTCAGTGACGGGCTGAACAGGGCGTATAAAACGAGAAACAGGTTGATGATAAAGGTCAGGATTGCCTGCATGAAAATCGCTCCTTTCGTCAGATAAGCACAACCGCCTGCCTGCCAAGCAGGTTCCAGCGAGCCCGGAAGGTATCGCGGTGAAACGTCTTGGTGTTTCCGCCGTAGGGATCCATCATCGTGACCGTGCCGCGCGAATAGCCCTTGAGCACCGTCACATGCGTGCCGCGCGGATACTGGAAGTATCTGGCTGAACCGTCCGGCTGCGGAATATACCAGGAATTGACCGTCTGCGGCACCAGCATATTGTAGGTGGACCAGACAATGGCCGGATGGCCCTCGGACAGATATTCCAGCAGCGTTTCAAAACTGCAGCCGCTGATGCGTCTGGCGGTGTGGGTGCCGCCTTGCCGGTTGATCACTTTTTGCAGCGCTTTGCGGATCACGGGCGAAAATGCGCCATAGCCGGGTGTACTGCTTGTATAGGAGCCGGCCGGGTTGCCGACAAACTTTTTATTGATATCGGGGCCGTAGCGCCGACCGTTTTTATACACTATGTTTTGCCGCGGAATGGCGGAGACCATGCTCTTCAGCGTGATATCATAGCCGTAATAACGCAGCAGCGCCGTGCATGAGGCGGCTTCGCAGCCGGTGGGGTAGGCGGGCAATTGCGACACAACCGGCACCGCAATGGATGACACGCTGACCGAACAGGTGGCCGTTTTGCCGTTGGGGGTTTCGGCTTTGATGGTTGCCGTGCCGATAGAACGGCAGGAGATCACGCCGTTTTCATCGATCGACGCGATATACGGGTCGGAGGAGGTGAAGGTGTAACGGGTGCAGCAGGTGCCCTCCGGCAGTACAAACTTCGGGGTGATATGTTTACCCATCTGCGTGTGATAGGCGCTCTTTTTAAAGCGGATCTGCTTCGGCAGCGGCAGCACCTGCACGTCGCTTTGGGCGCTGGCGCCGTTAAAGGCAGTCACTGTCACGGTGGCGGTGCCGCGCTTTTTGGCGGTGATCGTCAGCGCGTCCGACACTGCGGCGATTTTCTTTTTGCTGCTTTTGATCGTAAAGCTGTGCGACGCGTAGCCGTCTTTGACTGCGGGTGCAAAGGCGTATGTGTCGCCCGGGTTGAGCTTGACTGTTTTGGGAATCGTGATTTTTTTCGGTGCTTTTTTCACTGTGACGGCGCACACCTCCGACACACCGTTTTGTGCGGTGACCGTCACAGTGGCGGCGCCTTTCTTCTTTGCGGTCAGTTTGCCGTCTGCGCTGACGGTGACAGCTTTGGTGTCAGACGTATAGGTGAAGGCGCTGCACCAGGTGTTCTTTGGCAAACCGGGCTGCAACCGGTACGTTTCGCCGACGCCAAGCGTCAGAACCGGTTCGGCCAGTGTCAGCGCTTTTGGCGCTTTTTTGACCGTTACGGTGCAAACTGCGGAAACGCCGTTATGTGCGGACACAGTCACGGCAGCCGTGCCGCTGTGGCGGGCGCGGAATGTATCGCCGGACACATGGGTCAGCACAGAACTGCCGCTTGTCTCATATTGCAGCGCAGACGTAAAAGTGCCGGCCGGCAGTTTTGCGTCGATCCGGAAGGTTTCGCCGACGCCGAGCATCACGTCGGCCTTTGCAAGATCGATCCGGTTCGGGGCAGGAAAGACCGTAACGGTGCAATCGGCAGTTGCGCCGTCGGACGACCGGGCGGTGATTGTCGTCTGTCCGGATGCCGCGGCGGTAAAACAGCCGGGTGTTGTCTGCTGCAGCACCATGCTGTCGCCGACGGTGAAGGACACGGAGACGGTCCGGTTCGTTTCGTCCTGCGCAAACAAATAAAACGTTTCGCCGGTGCCGGCTTGCACGTCGCTTCGGCTCAGCCGGATCGCAGCAGGCGCATCGGCGGTTGCCGGTTCCGTTGCTTCGGTTGTTTCGTCTTCGGTGGGAAGTTCGGGCATTTCGGTTGGATCTTCGGCCGGTAAAGTCGGATCTGTTTCCGCTTCGGGTGCGGTTGTCGGTTCCGGTTCGGTTACGGGTTCCGATTCCTGCGGTACAGATGGATCGGCGTCGGATTCCTGCTGTGCGGTTACCGCCGTCGGCGGTACAAGCAGCGTTTCGGACAGCAGTTGTGCGTCGTCCAGCGCAAAAACAAGATCTGCCGGCAGCAGGCTGATGCACAGCAACACGGGCAAAAGAAAGCGTGAAAGCACCTTTCTCATGGAAAATCACATCCTCATTTCGTTTCGTTTTATTATAGCATGGGACGGCTGTAATTGCAAACGGCAATGTATAACGGCGCCGTCTTTCGTCAAAACTGCCCACAAAAGAAGCGCGAACGCCCGCCGCACAAGGGAAAAGCAACAAATTTTAAGTTCTTGTTTCCTCATTTTGCAAAAGCAGTTGACAAATCCGGATTTATCATGTAAAATACTCGGGTATGCGGTATAACTGCGCCTTGTTTTGCGCGGTAACCGGATACAATATTCTATGAAAGGAGATGCTTTCCACTTGCCAACCTTTAACCAGTTAGTTCGCAACGGCAGAGAAACCCTCGTCAAAAAGCCGAAGGCTCCCGCTCTTCTGAAAGGTCTCAACTCCAAGAAGAACGTGATGACGGATCACAATTCTCCGCAAAAGCGCGGCGTGTGCACAGCAGTGAAGACCGCGACTCCGAAGAAGCCGAACTCCGCGCTTCGTAAGATCGCCCGTGTGCGTCTCACCAACGGAATCGAAGTTTCCGCTTATATTCCGGGCGTGGGTCACAATTTGCAGGAACACTCTGTTGTCCTCATCCGCGGCGGCCGTGTAAAGGACCTTCCCGGTGTGCGTTACCACATCGTGCGCGGCACCCTCGATACGCAGGGCGTCAACGGAAGAATGCAGGCCCGTTCCAAGTACGGCGCCAAACGTCCCAAAGCCGCAAAGAAATAATTTCGTAAAACGAAATTATGCTGTTCCGAAAAGGAACGAAATGAACTGACAAATCTTCTTGCACCCCTGACGAAAGTCAGATGCAGTGTATATATATGGATATATGCCTCTGCATTGGTGCCGACGGGAATTTGTCACTCGAGTACCTATGATATCATTACTATGAAGGAGGGAAGCGCAGTGCCAAGAA
>CACWJV010000186.1 GCA_902761265.1 Oscillospiraceae bacterium
CTTGTCATGCCTGTGACCGTTCGTCTAAATCATGCAATCGCTGATGGCTATCTGGTTGCAAACGTATTTCGTCTCTTGGAACAAGAAATCAAGTCTTTCTTGAAGCTCTAATCGCTAAATTCTGATTTTTTGAGACAATTAAAGAAAGTGGCTGAGTATCAACTCAGCCACTTTCTTTATGACGGACACCCCGCGGCGAAGGCTTTTTTGTGTTCTTTTTTGCAAAAGTACTTGCCACTTGCGGTGAGTTATGGTATGATAATACTAAGCAAATTATGGCGCCGTCCGGCGCATCCAATACGAAGAAAGAAGGCATCAGAATGAAAGAAGTATTTGAAAAATGCAAATCCAAGATGGACAAAACCATCCACGCGCTCAAAACCGAATACGGCGCCATCCGCGCCGGCCGCGCGAACCCGCAGGTCCTCGACAGACTTTCTGTTGACTATTACGGCACCCAAACCCCGATCAACCAGCTCGCGTCCGTGTCGGCCACAGAAGCGCGTGTGCTGACCGTTGCGCCGTGGGACAAATCGGTGCTGAAAGCGATCGAAAAGGCGATCCAGGCGTCGGATATCGGCATCAATCCGCAAAACGACGGTTCCGTCATCCGCCTGACCTTCCCGCCGCTGACCGAAGACCGCCGCAAGGAACTCGCGAAAGACGTCCAAAAGATCGGCGAAACGAGCAAAGTCGCCATCCGTTCCATCCGCCGCGACTGCATGGAAAAGCTCAAAGCGATGAAAAAGAACAGCGACATCACGGAAGACGATCTGAAAGACGGCGAAAAAGAGATCCAAAAGATCACCGACGGTTTTATCAAGGATATCGACGAGATCGCTGCTGCGAAGGAAAAAGAGATCCTGGAAATCTGATTGCAGAGTGCAGCGGACAGTGGGTGCTGTTCGCTGCTTTTCTGCTGTTTGAGAGGTACCTGTATGGAACAGCAAAAACGTTTGCCGCGGCACATCGCCGTGATTATGGACGGCAACGGCCGCTGGGCAAAAAACCGCGGGTTGCCGCGCACCGACGGCCACAAAAAAGGCGCCGAGGTGTTTCGCCAAATTTGCCAGTACGCGTCTGACATCGGCATCGAGTATATGACGTTCTATGCGTTTTCCACCGAAAACTGGAAACGCAGCGAACAGGAAGTATGCGCCATCATGGATCTGCTGCGCGCCTATCTTGCCGAAATGCAGCAGCGCGAGGCGGAAAACCGCACCGGCGGCTACCGCATCCGCTTTCTCGGCGCCCGCGCAGGGATGCCGGAGGATATCGTCCGGCTGATGGACGAGGCGGAGGAAAAAAGCCGCGACAAAACGCGCATTACGATCAACATCTGTGTCAACTACGGCGGCCGCGACGAAATCGTCCACGCCGTGCGTACACTTTGCGACCGGGTAAAGCGCGGCGAACTTGAGCCGGCGGACGTTTCGGAAGCGTTGGTTTCCGATGCGCTCTATACCGCCGGTCAGCCCGACCCGGATCTCATCATCCGCCCGAGCGGCGAAGTGCGGT
This sequence comes from Oscillospiraceae bacterium, assembly GCA_902761265.1. Lineage (GTDB taxonomy): Bacteria > Bacillota > Clostridia > Oscillospirales > Acutalibacteraceae > UBA6857. The sequence continues at coordinate 1,519 of CACWJV010000186.1, forward strand.
TGTCAAACTTTCTGGTATGGCAAAGCGCCTATGCCGAGTTTTATTTTGACGACGTGCTCTGGCCGGACTTCACGCCGGCCGATTTAGACCGCGCCATTGCGGCCTACAATCAGCGCGACCGCCGGTTCGGGGACGCACGCTGACAAAACCATCAATCACAAACGAGGAAACAACCATGAGTGAAACGAAAGAAGCAAAGGGAAAACTCCATTTCAAAGGCTCGCGCACCAAGTCCACGCTGATCATCGTGGCGTTGCTGGCGGTCTATGTGGTGTCGGTCCATCTCAATATCCGCCCGATCTTCACCTTTTTGACCGCGCTGGTTTCTGCCCGTGCCACCTATGAACTGATCCACGCGGTCGGCGGTCGCAGCCGGGTGCTGTTTACCGTGTCGTCGCTTTTTTCGGCGGCCCATGTCGCGGTCGTCAGCTATCAGATCCCGGTGCCGAAACCGGCGGTGATTCTCAGCTTTTATATGCTGGTGCTGCTGGTGCTGGCCGTCGCGCTGAACCGCACGATCAAGTATATCGACGCGGTGATGGCGTTTTTCGGTTCGGTGTGCGTGACCTACGCGCTGTCGATTTTCATCCGGCTCAACGATTTGCCGCGGCTCAACGTGCGGTTTACGCATCTTGAGGGGCTCTATCTCTTTTGGATCGCGTTCATCTGCTCGTGGGTGACGGACGTGTTCGCGTTTTTGGTCGGCCGCAAGTTTGGCAAACACAAGATGAGTCCGCATATCAGCCCCAAAAAAAGCTGGGAGGGCGCGGCCGGCGGCGTTTTCATCACCGCCGCGATCAACGTGCTCGTCCTGCTCGGCTATACACTGGTCGCCACCAAAGTGATGGGCTACGCTTATTTTATGATGGATTCCGGCATAAAATATCTGTATGTGTTCCTGATCTCCTGCGCGCTGTCGGTCGTTTCGATGTTCGGCGATCTGTCCGCGTCGGTACTCAAACGCAACGTCGGCATCAAGGACTACAGCAATATCCTGCCCGGCCACGGCGGTATTATGGACCGGTTTGATTCGTGTCTGTTTGTGCTGCCGGTTTTGTGGGGGATTTATAGTTTGATTTATGGTTAAACGCATATACTGATTCCAAATTGACCCAAAGCGGGTGACATGATGACAAATAATCTTTCTATTCTCGGCGCCACGGGTTCCATCGGCACCCAGGCGCTCGACGTCTGTGAGAAGCGGGGGATCCGCATCACCTGCCTCACTGCCCACAGCAACGACAAACTGCTGGAGCAGCAGGCAAGAAAATACCGGCCGCACACCGTTGCGCTTGTGGACGAACAAGCGGCAAAGCGGCTCAAAACCGCGCTCAAAGATACCTCCATCCGGGTGCTCTCCGGGATGGAGGGCGTTTGCGTTTGTGCGTCAGACGACGCAGCCGACACCGTTTTGACCAGCGTGGTCGGGATGGCGGGGCTGCAGCCGACGCTTGCGGCGATTGAAGCGAAAAAGACCATCGCGCTCGCCAACAAGGAAACGCTCGTTGCCGGCGGCGCGCTGGTGACCAAAGCGGCCCGCGACAACGGCGTCAGGCTGCTGCCTGTGGACAGCGAGCACTCCGCAATCTTCCAATCGCTGCAAGGCATGCAGCGCAAGCAGGAACTCAAATCGATCATCCTCACCGCGTCGGGCGGTCCGTTTTTCGGCAAAACCCGGGACGAACTCGCCGGCGTTACGCTCGAAGCCGCGCTCAAGCATCCCAACTGGTCGATGGGCGCCAAGATCACCGTGGATTCCGCCACAATGATGAACAAGGGGCTCGAGCTGATTGAGGCGGTGTGGCTGTTCGGCGTAACGCCTGCTCAAATCGAAGTGGTCGTCCACCGCGAAAGCGTTTTGCACTCGGCAGTGGAATTCGCCGACAACTCCGTTATCGCGCAGCTCGGTGTGCCCGATATGCGCATCCCGATCCAGTATGCGCTGACCTACCCGGAGCGGTACGAATCGCCGGTGAAAAAGCTGCGCCTGACCGATTACGGCGCACTCAGCTTTCAAAAGCCCGACGAAGACACGTTCCGCTGTCTGCCGCTGTGCCGCAGCGCAATCGAACGCGGCGGCCTTTGCCCGGCTGTCGTCAACGGCGCCAACGAAGAGGCGAACGCGCTGTTCCGCCAGGGGAAAATCGGGTTCCTCGACATCGCCAGGGGAAAATCGGGTTCCTCGACATCGCCGACCTCGCCGCCGGCGCGCTGGACGCGGTTCAAAGCAAAGACGACTACACGCTGCAAGACGTGTTTGACGCGGACGAAGCAGCAAGAGCGTATGTGCGGGCGCACATACGATAATTCGGAATTCGGAATTCGGAATTCGGAATGGATGGGCGCCGCCTGCGGCGATGCGCCAAACGTGTATCGGCAAGATCGTTCCTTTACCATAAGAGATCGCCAATCGTTACATTGGCGGGTGATCTGGCTTGAAAATCGAAATCTGCGTCGGATACAATTTACCCATTTCCAAAAGTCGATCGTTCCTGCCGCGGCGCAATGCATTCGGTGACTGCCCGTTTGCCCGCGACCATAATTCCGAATTCCGCATTCCGCATTCCGCATTACCATAACCCCTCGGAGGTACACCATGACATTTCCCTTTCTCATCACTGCCGGTGCCGTCTGGCACAAGGTCTGGCCGTTTCTGATTGCCATTCTCTTTTTCGGCGTGATTATCTTTATCCATGAATTCGGTCACTTTATTTTTGCAAAGCTGTTCGGCGTCAAGGTCAACGAGTTTGCGCTCGGCATGGGGCCGACGATTCTCAAAAAGCAGGGCAAAGAAACCAAATATGCGCTGCATCTGTTTCCCATCGGCGGCTATTGCGCGATGGAGGGACGACCGTGCCTTTTGCAACAAAAAGGTTTGGCAGCGGATCATCATCGTGGCCGCCGGCGCCACGTTTAATCTGATCCTCGGTCTAATCATCTCGTGCATTCTGATCGGCGTGGACGGCGACTTTGTCGGCACACGGCAGATTTTGCGCTTTTACGATACGGCGGTCAGCAACACGGCGGACGGTCTGATGGCGGGCGACGAGATTCTCGAGATCGACGGCAAGCACGTCTTTTCCGATTACGACATCACCTATCTGATGCAGCGCAACAACACCGGCGCCTACCATATTTCAACGTCCGCACGGGCGGCAACTTCTCCTATAAAGAGGACAACAGCATCCACGATCTGAGCGCCAAGATGAAAAAAGCCGGGCTCAAAGACGGCGATGTCATCACTGCCGTCAACGGCACCGCGGTCACCGACAACGAGGCGCTGGCCGGGGCCATCGCCGCCGACCGCGATTTCACGATCGACTTTACCGTTTTGCGCGAAAACGAAACGCTCGAAATCGACAAAGTGAAAATGATGACCGTCACAGCGTTTGACTTTGTGCTGCTGGGCGAAAAAAAGAATGTGTTCACAGTCGTGTCCGGCGGCGTCAAATATGCGCTGACGATGTCGCGGCTCGTATATCTGTCGCTGTTTGATCTCATCACCGGGCGCTACGGCTTTTCCGAGCTTGCCGGCCCCATCGGCACGGTGTCGGTGATTGCGGATATGGCGCAGGAAAGCGCCGCGTCGGCCGACTGGTCGGGGATTCTGATGATTATGGCGATGATCACGATCAACATCGGGCTGTTCAATCTGCTCCCCATTCCGGCGCTCGACGGCGGCCGGCTGTTCTTCATGCTGATCGAGCTGGTGTTCCGCAAGCCGGTTCCGGCAAAATATGAGGGCTGGGTCCACGCGGTCGGCATGGTGCTGCTGCTGTTGCTGATGGCGGTCGTGTCGTTCAGCGATATCTGGAAATGGATTTCGGGCGTTGGATTTTATTAAAAGAACGCAAGAAAGCAAGAAGCAAGAAGGCAAGAAGACAAGCATGAGATTCAGCCTGAACAAAAGATGCTTGATAGATGATACAGGTGACAATTTATGATAGAACGACGCAAAACAAAACAAGTCAAGGTCGGCAATCTTTTGATCGGCGGCGGCGCACCCGTTTCGGTGCAGTCCATGCTCAACGTGGAGGCGCATGATATTGCCGGCAACGTCCGGCAGGCGAAAGCGCTCGAAGCCGCCGGCTGCCAGATCATCCGCGCCGCGGTGCCCGATCTTGCCGCTGTCCCAACGATCGCCGCGCTCAAAGAAGCGCTCACGGTGCCCGTGGTGGCGGATATCCATTTCAACCACAAAATCGCGCTCGCCTGTGTGGACGCCGGGGTCGACAAGATCCGCATCAACCCGGGCAATATCGGTGCGGACGAAAACGTCAAAGCGGTGGCGTCTGCCTGCAAAGCGCACGGCATCCCGATCCGCATCGGCGTCAATTCCGGCTCTGTGGAAAAAGAGATTCTCAAAAAATACGGCGCACCCACGCCCGCCGCGATGGCGGAAAGCGCGATGTACCATGTGCGCTTACTCGAAAAATACGATTTCGACGATATCGTGATCTCCATCAAATCGTCGAACGTCGGGAATATGATTGAAGCGTACAAACTCGTTGCCGCGCAGTGCAGCTATCCGCTGCATCTGGGCGTCACGGAATCCGGCACCCAGCGGATGGGCATCATCAAGTCCGCCGTCGGCATCGGTGCGCTTTTGACACAGGGGATCGGCGACACAATCCGGGTCTCACTCACTGCCGACCCGGTCAAAGAAGTCGACGCCGGGTTCGATATCCTCGCGTCGATCGGCCTGTTGCCCGACCGGCCAACGCTTGTGTCCTGCCCGACCTGCGGACGCACCAAGATCGATCTGATCGGTCTTGCAAACGCGGTGGAAGAACGGCTGCGCCATGTTCGCAAGCCGATCACCGTGGCGGTGATGGGCTGTGTGGTCAACGGCCCGGGCGAAGCGAAGGAGGCCGACATCGGCATCGCCGGCGGCGACGGCTGCGGGCTGCTGTTTCAAAAGGGCGAGATTTTGCGGAAAGTGGACGAAGCCGATCTTTTGGATGCACTGATGGATGAGATTGAACGGTTATAATAAAAGGAATTATCAAAATGAGTTGTGATTTTTTAAGCCTGTTCGGCTTTTTGCCGGACGAAACGATCCGCGATCTGTTCCCGGCGGACACGCAGGTGCAGAATGTACAGATTCTCAAGGACAGCAGAACCATGCGGCTGCTGCTCTCTTTTCCGTGTCTGGTCAAAGGCAGCGGAATTGAAAAAGCCGCCGAAGCGCTCAAATCCTCGCTCGGGCTCGACACGGTCACCATCGATCCGCGGATGCCCGCCGAAAGCTTTTCTGAAGCGTATTTCGGCACACTTGTGCGCGAAGTCAACCGCGCCGTTGCGGCGTCTAACGGCTTTTTCAAAGACGCTGTCTGCGCCTTGCGCGGCAATGAGCTGGTCATCACGCTTCAGCACGGCGGCGCCGAGATCTTGCGCCAGACGGAATGCGACCGCGAGATGGAAAAACTCGTATTGCGCCGTTTCTCCCGCCCGGTGACGGTGATCTTCGAAGGCAAAGAGATCGAAGCGACCGACGCCGAGGTGGTCTCTATGATCCGCCACGCGGAGGACGACAACCTCAGAGCCAAGGGCGTCGATCCGCGCGACGTGCGCGCGCCGCAGGACAAGCCCAAACAGCACCGTGTGGTCGAGGGGATTCCGCTGTATCTTGAAACCGCCAAAACGATCTACGGCAGCCGGATCACCAAGGATCCCGTGCCGCTCGACACCATTTCGCCCGAAGACGGCTCTTGCGTTGTCTGGGGGTCAATCTTCCGCTTTGAAGCGCGCGAAACACGCGACAAGCGTTCGAACATCATCACCTTCAACATCACCGACAACACCTACGCCTATTCGTGCAAGGTCTTTGAGCGCAAGGAAAACTGTGAACAGCTGCTTGCAAAGCTCAAGGACGGCGTTACGGTGCTCCTGCGCGGCGACATCACCTACGATAAATTCTCCGGCGAAAACGTCATTTCGCCGCGCAGTATCGCGCTGGTGGACAAGATTCCGCCAATCGACGACGCCGAAGAAAAGCGCGTGGAACTGCATCTGCATACCAAGATGAGCATGATGGACGGCATGACCGACCCGGCGGTGCTTGTCAAACGCGCCATCGCGTGGGGCCACAAGGCAATTGCCATCACCGACCACGGCGTGGTGCAGGCCTATCCCGAAGCCGTTGGCGCGGCCGGCGACAAGATCAAGGTCATTCTCGGGATGGAAAACTACTACATCGACGACACCGACGTGCCGTTTGAGACGTGGAAAAAAGACAAGAGCGCGAAGTATTACCATATGATTATCCTTGCGCGCAACAACACCGGGCTCAAAACCCTTTATCAGCTCATTTCCGCCTCCAACCTCAAATATTTCCACCGCCGCCCGATCATCCCGAAAAGCGAGCTTGTCAAGCACCGCGAGGGTCTGATCATCGGTTCGGCGTGTGAAGCGGGCGAACTGTACCGCGCCATTGCAACGGAAAAAAGCGACGAGGAGATTCTCAAAATCGCGTCGTTTTACGACTATCTCGAAATCCAGCCCTGCGGCAACAACGCCTATATGATCCGCTCGGAAAAATATCCCAACGTCCAGAGCGTCGAGGATATCCAGCGGATGAACAAAAAGGTTATCCATGTGGCGGATCAGCTCGGCAAAAAGGTTGTTGCCACCTGCGACGTCCATTTCATCGACCCCGAGGATTCGATTTACCGCGCCATACTGATGGCCGGTCAGGGCTTTCCCGACGCCGACCAGCAGGCGCCGCTGTATTTCCGCAACACCAAACAGATGCTCGCGGAGTTCTCTTATCTCGGCGAAGAGACGGCCAAAGAGGTCGTCGTCACCAACCCGAACCTGATCGCCGATATGATCGAAAACATCCGGCCGATCCCGAGCGGCAATTTCCCGCCGTCGATCGACGGCGCCGACGACGAGCTGAAGCGCCTGTGCTGGGAAAAGACCAAACGGCTGTACGGTGACCCGGTGCCCGAATATGTGGCAAAGCGGCTGACGCGCGAACTCGATTCCATCATCCGCCACGGCTTCGGCGTTTTGTATATGATTGCGCAAAAGCTGGTCAAAAACTCTGAGGATCACGGCTATCTTGTCGGCTCGCGGGGTTCGGTCGGCTCGTCCTATGTGGCGTCCGCCGCCGGTATTTCCGAAGTCAATCCGCTCGCGCCGCACTACCGCTGCCCGAAGTGCTGCCACAGCGAGTTTTTCCTGAACGGCGAAGTCGGCTCCGGCTATGACTTGCCACCGAAGGACTGCCCGGTCTGCGGCACAAAGATGGACCGCGACGGCCACGATATCCCGTTTGAAACCTTCCTCGGCTTCAAAGGCGACAAGAGCCCCGATATCGACCTCAA
>CACWJV010000187.1 GCA_902761265.1 Oscillospiraceae bacterium
ACCAAAAAGCAGACCGCCTCCAGCCAGTTGCCGATGCCGAAGCCGATGGCAAGAAAGATGACCGCAACGAAGATCACGATGATCTTATATTCCGAAAACAAAAACGCGGTGGCGCCTTCGTGGATCGAAGCAGCGATCTCTTTCATACGATCGGTACCCGGATCCTGTTTTTTCACGCGCATTGCAAGCAAAAGCGCAAACAGCAGACCGAGCACACTGACGGCAGGAATGATGTAAATCAATTTGTCCATGGGTGTTGCTCCTTTTCAGAAAATGTTTTCTCCATAGTTGTTTTTCTCCGAAATTCACCTCACTATGTTGTAACTATTATCATACCTTAAAACGCAAAAGATGTCAATATTTTGCATTCGAAAAATCCGTGAAAAAACACAAAATATTTCTTGAAAAGAATCAGATTTTGGATCGAATCGCAAATAAAACGCCGGGCACACACAGGCGCAAAAAAAGACCACCGGCAAAACCGGTGGTCGTTCGGATAAAGCTTAGCCGATGGTGGTGTACATGAAGTACTTATAGCCGAGCGGGTTGGAGAAGAAGCCATGAACGTCCTTGCTGATCATGAACAGATCGGTGTAGTAGTACAGCGGGCACAGGCAGCCTGTTGCCATAAGCATATCTTCCGCAACGTGCATCAACTGATAGCGCACTTCGGTATCGTTGCAGGTCTTGATGGTGCTGATCAGCACGTCATAAGTCTCTGCCCAGGTACCGTTTTCAACCTTCACATCCACGCCGTACGGGGTCAGATCAAGGCTGTAGTGCTTGAGATCCTTGTTGGCGCCTTTGCCGTACTGAACGTCGTTGTTGCCGGAGGCGGAGGTCCACATGTCAAGGAAGGAGATGGGATCGTTGTAGTCCGCAAGCCAGCCGTTACGGGCGATCGAGAAGTTGCCGTCCTTACGGGTGTTCAGGAAGGTGTTCCATTCCTGGTTCTCGAGCTGGATGGAGATGCCCACACCGTCGAGGGCACTCTGCAGATATTCACCGATGGCCTTGTGAGCTTCGCTGGTGTTGTAGAGATAGGTCAGACCCGGGAAGTTGGTGAACTTGCCGGTAGCTTCATCGTAATCATAGTACTTCTTGAGCACTTCGATCGCGGCGTTGAAGTTGCTTTCCTGCGCGTCGGCAGCCACGTTGTAGTAACCGTCGAAGTCAGCGTTCGGGCCGGCGTTCTTATAGAACTCGGTGCTGCCGTCAGCGTCGGTCAGGCCCATGGCGACGAAGGACGAAGCCGGAACCTGGCCGCCCTGTGCGATCTCGTCAACGATGTAGTTGCGGTCGAACAGCAAGCTGATCGCGTTGCGGATTTCTTCCTTCGCTGCTTCTGCCTCAGCGCCTTCCAGATTGGAGCCGGCGGGCAGGATGTCTTCGTTGATGTTCCAGCAGACATAGTAGGTACCGATCTGGCCGACAACCTTGAATTCGTCGGGATACTCGGTCTTCAGGGTGGCGATTTCGTTGGTCGGCACGTCGTCGATCAGTTTCCAGTCGCCGTTCTTGAAGTTGGCGAGCATGTTGTTGGCGTCGTCAGACAGATAGAAGTTGATCTTGTCCATCGTGACCTTGTCAGCATCATAGTAGTTCTCGTTCTTTTCAAGGGTGATCACGCTGTTGTGTTTCCAATCGGTCATCTTATAAGCGCCGTTGCAGATATAGGTCGCGGGATCGGTTGCCCAGCTTTCGTTGGCAACAACGTCTTCACGCACGGGGAAGTAGCTGGGGAACGCAAGCAGCTCGTTCCAATACGGAACGTCGGTCGTCAGGGTGACTTCGATGGTCTTGTCGTCAATCGCTTTCGCGTTCAGCTTGGCATCCGGCTGGTTTTCGTCCTGGGTGGCGTCATAGCCGTCCACGATTTCAAGCATGTAGCCGTAGTCTGCGCCGAGTTCCAGCGAGCAGGCACGGTTCCAGGAATAGACGAAGTCCTGTGCGGTCAAAGGCTGGCCGTCGGACCAGGTCAGACCGTCGCGCAGCGTGTAGGTGTAGGTGATGGTGCCATCATCGTTCTTCACGCCTTCGGTCAGTTCCTGCGCCGCGTCGGCAACGATAATCAGGTTGCCGTTTTCATCCTGCGCCCATTTTGCAAGGCCGGAGAACAGGTGCGCAATCAGAGTTGCGCCGTCAACCGCGGAGTTGAGTGCCGGGTCGATCGTGTCGGGTTCCGACGCGATGCAGACGTTGATCTCGCTCGCGGCATCGGCGGGCTTCTTGTCGCCGCAAGCCGCAAACAACGTTACGACCATAGCCAGCGTCAGAAGCACTGCTAACAGTTTTTTCATAGGAAAATCCTCCTTTTATTTTGCCCGGTTTTGCCGGGTTTTTTACGTTTACGGTTGGTCAGTTGATCTGAGCCGTGCGGTGGCACGCAACGAAGTGACCGGACGAAACCTCTTTGAATTCCGGCATGCTTTCGGCGCACTTGTCGCACGCGTACTGGCAGCGGGTGCGGAACGGACAGCCGGACGGCGCGTTGAGCGGCGACGGAATATCGCCTTTGAGCACAATGCGCTGGTTGGCGCGGGCGATATTCGGGTCGGGCACCGGCACGGCCGAGATCAGCGATTTGGAATACGGGTGCAAGGGATGGTCGCAGATCTCCTTTGCGTCGGCGAGCTCGACCATTTTGCCGAGATACATCACGGCGATGCGGTCGCTGATATGACGGACGACCAAAAGATCGTGCGCAATGAACAGATAGGTCAGCCCCAGTTTATCCTGCAGCTCGTCAAACATATTGATAACCTGCGCCTGGATCGACACGTCCAGCGCAGACACCGGCTCGTCGCAGACGATGAATTCCGGGTTGACGGCAAGCGCGCGGGCAATGCCGATGCGCTGGCGCTGACCGCCGGAAAACTCGTGTGCATAGCGCGAAGCATGTTCGCTGTTGAGGCCGACGTAGTTCATCAGCTCAAGGATGCGATCGCGGCGCTCCTCTTTGGTTTTGCAAAGCTTATGCACGTCGAGCGGCTCGGCGATGATATCGGACACCGTCATACGCGGGTTCAGCGAAGAATAGGGATCCTGAAACACCATCGTCGCCTTGGTGCGGAACTGTTTGAGATCGGCTTTGGTCTTGACCGGTTTGCCGTCGTAGTAGATCTCGCCGCCCGTGGGCTTATAAAGCTGCAAAATCGTGCGGCCGACGGTCGTTTTGCCGCAGCCGGATTCGCCGACAAGGCCCAGCGTCTCGCCCTTTTTGATCGTAAACGAAACATCGTCCACCGCTTTGAGCGGCTTTGTTTGAAACGGGCCGACGCTGATGTTGAAATATTCTTTTAAATGCCGGATGTCGACCAGCGGTGTGTTGTTGTTCGCCATCACTCGGTCGCCTCCTTTTCATCCTGCACCTTTACAAGACCGTTTTTCACATTCATCCAGCAGGCCGCCGCATGGTTTTCATTGATCTCCATCCGTTCGCACCGTTCGCGGATGCAGATCTTCATCGCGTTGTCGCAGCGCGGCGCAAACGGGCAGCCCTTCGGCATATTCAAAAGGTCGATCGGCGTGCCGGAGATCGGCTGCAGCTTTTCGCCGCTGTCATCGACGCTCGGGATGGAGCGCATCAGACCTTTGGTGTATTCGTGGCAGGGATTGTAAAAAATCTCGTCCGCCGTCCCCTGCTCACAGATGGAGCCGGCGTACATGACGATCACTTCGTCGCACATCTGCGCCACAACGCCGAGGTCGTGGGTAATCATGATGATTGCCATGCCGAGTTCTTTTTGCAGACTTTGCATCAATTCGAGAATCTGCGCCTGAATCGTCACGTCGAGCGCTGTGGTCGGCTCGTCGGCGATCAGAATATCGGGCTCACACGCGAGCGCCATAGCGATCATCACGCGCTGGCGCATACCGCCGGAATGCTCGTGGGGATATTGCTTCATCCGTTTTTCCGGATCGTTGACGTTGACAAGCCGCAGCATTTCCACCGCGCGTTCATACGCCTGCTTTTTGTCGCGGTCGGTGTGCAGCATGATCGCTTCCATAAGCTGATGGCCGATCGTATAGGTCGGGTTCAGCGAGGTCATGGGATCCTGGAAAATGATCGAGATTTTGTTGCCGCGCACGGTACGCATGACCTTTTCGCCGGCGCCGACGAGCTCCTGGCCGTCCAGTTTGATGGAGCCGTCCACAATTTTGCCCGTTTCGGCAAGGATCTGCATAATGGAATAGGCCGTAACGGATTTGCCGGAGCCGGATTCGCCGACGATACCGAGCACCTTGCCGCGGTCGAGGTTAAACGAAATGCCATTGACGGCGCGCACTTCACCGGCGTCGGTAAAGAACGAGGTGTGCAGATTTTTAA
>CACWJV010000188.1 GCA_902761265.1 Oscillospiraceae bacterium
CGTGCACGCTGGACCACGGCGTTTGGCACACCGGCAAGCTTTGCCGCTTCAATACCGTAGCTGCCGTCGGCGCTGCCTTTGACAATCCGCCGCAAAAACGTCAGCGTGTCTCCCCGCTTTTTGACGGAAATGTTATAGTTTCTTACACCTTCAAGTTCGTCTTCGAGCGTGGTGAGTTCATGGTAATGGGTGGAAAAAAGGGTCTTTGCGCCGATCTTTTTCTTGTCGGCGATGTATTCCAGCACCGCACGGGCAATGCTCATGCCGTCAAAGGTCGAGGTACCGCGGCCGACTTCGTCGAGGATAATGAGACTGTTTTTATCGGCATGCGACAAAATGGACGCCACTTCGCTCATCTCCACCATGAAAGTGGACTGGCCGGACGAAAGATCGTCGGACGCGCCCACACGCGTATAGATGCCGGACACGACGCATAGGTCCGCACGTTTTGCCGGTACAAAGGAGCCGATCTGCGCCATCAGACAGATCAGTGCAACCTGCCGCATATAGGTCGATTTACCCGCCATATTCGGTCCGGTGATAATCGCACAGCGGTCGGCGTCGCAGTCAAGATAGGTATCGTTTGGAACAAAGGGCGTATCACGCAGCATCTTTTCAACCACGGGGTGGCGACCCTCTTGAATAGAGATTACACGGTTGTCGTGCATCGTGGGACAAATGTAGTTGTTTTCCTGCGCAACGAGTGCAAAGCTGCACAGCACGTCGAGCGTTGCGAGCGCGGACGCGGTGAGCTGCAGACGGTGGTATTCATCGGCCACGGCTTTGCGTACCTGACAGAAGATCTCATATTCGAGCTTGACCGACCGCTCCTGTGCGCCGAGAACTTTACTTTCCAGCTCTTTGAGTTCCTGTGTGATATAGCGTTCGCAGTTGGCGAGCGTCTGTTTGCGGATATAGGTTTCCGGGACAAGTTCTTTATAGGAATTGGTAACTTCGATATAATAGCCGAATACGCGATTATAGCCGATGCGCAGCTTCGGAATGCCGGTCTTTTCTTTTTCCGCGGTCTCAATCGCGGTGATATAGGCTTTGCCGTTTTTCTCAATATCGCGCAGCTCGTCAAGTTCTTCGTGGAAACCGTCGCAGATCAGGCCACCCTCTCTTAAAGTAAACGGCGCATCTTCGCTGATTGCGGAATCGATCAGGCTGTAGAGATCATCGAGCAGATCGATGTTGCAGCAAAGCTGACGCAGCATGGCGCTCTGACAATCGGAAAGCTGCTCTTTAATAGCCGGCAGTTTGCAAAAGGTCTGTTTGAGTGCGTTAAGATCCTTGGCGTTGGCGGTCTCATAGACCACGCGTGCAACCAGGCGCTCCATATCGTAGACGCCGGACAGCGCGGCGGAAACTTCTCCGCAGATGATCGGTGACTGGACAAGTTCTTCCACAGCGTTTTGCCGTTTGAGAATCGGCGGCAGCTGCACCAGCGGCTTTTCGATCCAACTGCGCAGCAGTCGTTTGCCCATGGCAGTTTTGGTCTGGTCGAGTACCCAAAGCAGCGAGCCTTTCTTTTCCCGGTTGCGCATAGTTTCAACGAGTTCCAGATTGCGCCGGGATGTGAAATCGAGCTGCATGCTTTGTTCGTCGTGATAAAACGTGATCTCCTGCACGGAAGCGAGGTCTTTTTTTTGTACATTCTGCAAGTATTGCAGTGCGGCGCCGACGGCTGTGACAGCGGCAGGCTCGTCCATCAGTGCGCTTTGGCGGCATTTTTCAACCCCGAACTGCTGCACGCAACGGTCAAAGCAGACGGTATAGGTAAAGTCTTCGTCTTCGCCGAGTTCGCACACAGCCTCCATTTTTGAGGAGATAAACGATTCGATCAGCTTGCTGTCCGCAGCCTTGCGGTTGAGTAAAACCTCACTGGGCTGAAACACGCCGAGCTCGTTGGTAAGCTTTTCCTCCCGTTTTTTGCCGGAAAATGCGGTCACTTCCAGCGTACCGGTAGAGATATCTACAAAGCAGATGCCTGCCGCTTTGTCGTCAAGAAACAGACTGCAAAGATAGTTGTTGCGTGCGTCGTCGAGCATGCTGTTTTCCAGCACACTGCCTTTGGTCACGATGCGTGTAACTTCGCGTGTGACAAGACCTTTGGCGAGCGCGGGGTCTTCGGTCTGTTCGCAGATTGCGACTTTATAGCCCTTTTGCACCAGCTTTGCAATATAACTGTCTGCAGAATGGAACGGCACGCCGCACATCGGGGCGCGCTCTTCCAAGCCGCAGCTACGGCCGGTTAAGGTCAGCTCCAGTTCCTTTGACGCGATTTTGGCGTCATCAAAGAACATCTCGTAAAAATCACCGAGACGATAAAACAAAATGGTATCCGCGTACTGGCGTTTGATGTCCAAGTACTGCTTCATCATCGGCGTGACTTCTGTCATAATTGGGTAACGTCCTTTCTTTTACAAGTGAGCTGACCTTTGCGGTGCTTAGTGGTGGCAGTCGGAATGGCAGCAGTCGCAGTCACCGCCGCATTCATGCTGTTCCGGTTCGCAGGTGGCCGGATCGGCGCCGTTGACACACAGGCCGAGAAGCTGCATCACATAGTTCATCAGTTCATCGATATCGTGACGTGCGGCTTCGTATTCCTGCATATTTTTGTTGGCCATAAAGGTGCCGTAGACTTCGTTGAACTGCTTTTCAAACGCAGCCATCGCTTCGTGGTTCGGCTCCTCTTTGGAAGCTTCCTGCTGATAATTCATCTGCAGCAGTTGGATCTGACCCATCAGATCAAGCAGTTCGGGGTCTTTTTCATTGGATTCACGCGCAGCGGCAAAACGCAGATAGCGAGCGTCTTGCTGAATGGCTGCACCGAGGTCTCTTGTGAGTTTGATGACGTCCATCGGAATCATCCTCCTTGAATAAAAATATCTATGATACACAAAGGGATAACGCAGGTTATATCTTTGCAATCAACACAGTTGGCCTTTTAATATCCAGGTTTTCGGTTCAGTCACTTCCACGTTTTGGAAGGAGCCGATCAGTGTTTCATCACCGGGAAATTCAATAATTACATTGCCTTCGGTACGTCCGGAAAGCAACCCGTCTTTGGTCATTTCCTCCACAAGCACACGGAACACCCTGCCTTTCATGGCAGCCGTTCGTTCACCGGCGATAGATTCCTGCAAATCGGTCAGCGCTTTGAACCGGCGGTTCTTTTCCGCACGGTCAAACGGATCGGGCATCGCGGCGGCTTTGGTGCCGGGACGCGGAGAAAAGATGAAAGTGAACAGCGACGTATAGCGCACCTGTTTCACAAGGGAAAGCGTGTCTTCAAATTCTTCTGCCGTTTCACCGGGAAAGCCGACGATGATATCGCTTGTAATCGACAGATCCGGCATTATTTCTTTGGCGTACGCAATCAGGGACAGATACTTTTCCCTGTCGTAATGGCGGTTCATCTCCTGCAGCACGCGGTCGTTGCCGGACTGCACCGGCAGATGCAGATGCTTTGCGACCTTTTTGCAAGACGCCATCGTGTCGAGCAGTTCTTTGGTGCAGTCACGCGGATGGCTCGTCATAAAGCGAATCCAGAAGTCGCCCTCGATATCATTGATCGCGCGCAGCAGTGCGGGAAAACGCAAAGACGCGTCTTTGTCTTTGTTATACGAATTGACGTTCTGTCCGAGCAGCGTGATCTCTTTATATCCCGCGGCAATCAGACGGGCCGCTTCCTCCACAACGGCGTCAAATTCCCGGCTGCGTTCGCGGCCGCGCACATAGGGCACGACACAATACGAACAGAAGTTGTTGCAGCCATACATGATCGGCAGCCACGCTTTAAACGTGCCGTCGCGGTGGATCGGCAGGCCCTCCACCACATTGCCGTCGCCGCCGGACAGGTCAAACACACGTTTGCCGGTACAAAGGCAGCGGTAGATAAACTCCGGCAGTTTGTGGATCACATGGGTGCCGAAAACCAGATCGACGTATGGATAGCTCTTTTTGATCTTGTCCGCCACATAGGTCTGCTGCATCATGCATCCGCACAGCGCAAGGATGCGGCTGCGGTCGGCTTCTTTCCACGCCTTGCGTTTGCCGACGTTGCCGAAGACACGATCCTGTGCGTGTTCGCGGATGGCACAGGTGTTGTAGAGCACCAAATCCGCATCGTCAATCTCCTCGGTCAGTGCATAGCCAAGCGAGACGAGGATGCCTTTAATCTTTTCGCCGTCGGCCACGTTGCCCTGGCAGCCGTAGGTGTGGACAAATGCCAG
>CACWJV010000189.1 GCA_902761265.1 Oscillospiraceae bacterium
AGGTTGAAACGTCCACGGTCAAGATCGGCGGTCAGACGCTCAACTGCGAAACGATCAAGGACGACAAGGGCGAGATGCGCTACTATTTCAACGGCGACACGCTGGTGCGCATGGACTCCGTTGACAACGACGGCACGGTGGATTCCACCTATATCTCCAAGCTCACAAGCGACGTGCCCGACTCCGCGTTCCAGATCCCGAGCAATTACGGCTATCTGAACCTGTCGTGGCTCGAAGCGCTGGCAGGATAAGTAAAAAACGCTGTTGCATACCGCAACAGCGTTTTTTAGTTTACAGTTTACAGTGATGATGCAGCTTCGCTGCAGTTATGAGCACTTCGTGCGTGAATAAAACAAAACGATGGCGCCGAAGCGCCATCTCATCACTTTTTGCGCAGCAAAAATCATAACTGTAAACTGCAAACTGAACCTCCGGTGCGCCGGAGGTTCACACGCTGTCCACGTGCGGGATCGACAGCGGGCACAGCGGCGCCCAGGCGTTGAACAGCGCGTTTGCCGTGGGCGCGGCAAACGGCGACGTGAGGGCCATCGTTGCGGCTTCTTTGGTCAGCGTCAGGTCTGCTTTGTCTGCGGTCGGCGCGGCGGTGCAGCAGTTGTCTTTGACGGTGACGCGCAATTTTTCGCCGTCAATGTCCAAAACGAGCGATCCCTCCGGCAGCGCACAGTGCTGTGCTTTCCAGGCGCCGAGCGTTTCGATGGTGCGGGCGAAGTTGAAAATCTTGAACATGGCCGGCGCTTCCATGGTCGGATGCTCGGCGAACTGCAGCAATTCCCGTTGCAGTCCGATCTGCCCGGCGGTGAGCGTGACGCGCAAATTCCGAAGCCGCCGGTCGCGGGCAAAGCCGACCAGCACATCGGCGGCGGATACGCCTTCCCCGAGCACCAGCTCGCCAATCTCGCGGCGCCAGCGCTCGTTGATCAGATAGCCGGCCACGGCGCCCGCTTCGTCGCGGACGGTCCAGCCGTGGCAGTACCAGGTGGACGCGATCAGAAAAAAGTCGTCGCGCGTCCAGCGGTAGTCCTGCGCGCCGTGCAGCGAAAGCAAATCGGGCAGGGCAGCCGGGTCTTTGCGAAACGGCAGAAACGTATAGCGCGTTGCCGGCTTGTGGCGGGCAATAAAATAGTCGCTGACTTCAAACGTATGCCTGACGCCGCCGGGCACATAGCCGTAGCGGCCGTAGCGCTGGCGGTAGCCGCTGAGATACCCCACGTCGGCGTTTTGCGCTTTGGCAATCTCGTCGCAGCAGCGCATCATGTCGCGCATATAACCCTTGCCGCGGCAGGACGGGTCGACCGCCACGGAGCCGATCCCCACGGCACGCAGACTGCCGTCCGGCGTTTGCAACTCGCCCGGCCACGCGGCGATGGCGGCAACGATTTTGCCGTTTTCTTTCACAATGCGGTGGCTCCCGGTGCAGACGGCCGGGTCGCGGTACAGCTTCGGCACCTTGCGCAAAAACGGAACATGGAACACGCGGTTTTCAAACGAAAGCAGTTCATGGTAATCGGATAACGCCGCTTTTTCAATCATGGATGATCCCTCCGTTGTGCGTTTCTTTGGCTCATTGTAACAGATTTTTCGCGCCCTTGCAAGCACAAGACGCCTTTTTTCCGTTCTTTCGGAAAAGGGCTTTTCGTTTTGTAAGAAATCTGTTATAATTTTTTGGCAGGAGTTGTAAACAATCCGCGGTAAGATATCCATGGATTCGGGAAACCGCCGGCACCTCATCCGTCTCGCCCGCAGGGCGAGACGGAAGGGGCAGCGGCGGGAGATCCGATCTTTGAAGGAGGAGTTTCATGTATCAGGTTCTGGTGTGCGACGACGACAAGGCGATTGTGGACGCGGCGCGGATCTATCTGGAAAGCGAGGGCTATGCGGTTTTGACCGCATATAACGGCAAAGAGGCTGTGGCTGTCGCGCAAAAGGAGACGCTGCACTGTATCATCCTCGACATCATGATGCCCGTCATGGACGGCATTGCGGCGACGGTGGAGATCCGCAAAAGCAGCAACGTGCCGATCATTTTTCTCTCTGCCAAAAGCGAGGACACCGACAAGATCACAGGTCTGAGCCTCGGCGCGGACGACTATGTGACAAAGCCGTTCTCTCCGCTCGAGCTGCTGGCGCGGGTCAAATCGCAGATTCGGCGCTACGTCGCGTTCGGGTCGCTGGTGGAAAAGCAGGGTGTGCTCACAACCGGCGGGCTGTCGATCGACACCGAAGCGCACCAGGTCACCGTGGACGGCGAAGAAGTCCATCTGACCGCCACGGAATACAAGATCGTGGAATACCTCATGCGCAACATGGGCCGCACGCTGTCGAGCACGCAGATCTATGAAAACGTGTGGAACGAAAACGCGTTTGCGTCCGACAAAACCGTGACGGTGCACATCCGGCGCATCCGCGAAAAGATCGAGATCGATTCACGCAATCCGAAATATCTGAAGGTGGTGTGGGGCATTGGATACAAAATCGAAAAAATTTGACCGTACCTGGGTCACG
Source organism: Oscillospiraceae bacterium (assembly GCA_902761265.1). Classification (GTDB taxonomy): domain Bacteria; phylum Bacillota; class Clostridia; order Oscillospirales; family Acutalibacteraceae; genus UBA6857. The sequence goes on from CACWJV010000189.1 coordinate 2,524, forward strand.
AAGACAATCGCTTTTCTGCTGGCGGTGGTGCTCACGGCATACGCGGCAGTCAACACCGTTGGTACGCTGTGGGATCTGCACGAAACGACGGAGGGCATCAGCATCTATCTGGAGGATGTTTTGCGCGGCGTCGGGAAAGACGACCTGACAAAAACGACGGCATTTGCCAACGAAACCCGGACGGTGGAAAGCCTGGCGCTGCAGCGCTATCTGTTTGGCGACGGCAGCGAAACGGCGTATGCGAACTATCAGCAAAACAAAGAAAACCTGCTAGAAACCTATATAGACAACTATCGCAAATCCATTTTGCGAAGCAGTTTGGGCGTCAGCGGACACGGCTCACCTTTGGCGCTGCAAAATCATCTGCGTGACGGCGTGATCACGCTCGAAAAGATTGCTGACCATTCGAGGCATTTTGTGCAGGGTGATATTTATGTTTCGGACGGCGCCTATTATTATGAGGACGCTGACGGAAACGGGGAAGAATATGACACCGGCTGGATAGAAGAAAGCGAAGCTTACGACGGGGAAGATACGTTTCCGACAACCACGTTCATTGCCACGGAATCGCAGGCATTTCCGAACACGGACTTCAATTTTCAAAGCAGCTTTGCTATCCCGCAGTCGGTGACAAAACAGCTCAAAGACGGCGAAGTTGCCGTGGAGCTTTGCCACACGAATCTGGACTACGGGCGTTCGGGTGTGCAGACCTATGACGGCTACTATGCGCTGAAGATCAACAATCGCGCCATTGCTGCGCGCGCTGACGTGAACAGAACGAATTATGGGCAATCTTTCGATTCCTTTGAGTCGTTCCATACGACTTACGAGATCGCCCGTAAAGAGGCGAACAAATATAAAAACATGCAGTTTGCCGTTGTGGATAACCGCACCGGTCTGGTCGTCTCCAATGTTGCAAAACTGGACGGCAAGACGCTGACACAGGGTGATCTGGAGCAGTTCACGAAAGCAAAATGGTATTTCAGCATCGACCTGCTCAGTGGCGCGCGGACGTTTTCCAAAGCGGCGCAAAAGACCGCGGACAGCAGCAGCTATCTGCGCGATAGCCTGACGTACTTTTTAACAGAGGGCGAACTCAACGGCACGCTGTATGTGAGCTTTGACGAAAGCCTTGCGGCAAAGGATGCGTTCCGCACCCATCAGGCGAACTATGAAGGCGTATATGAAACGGTTGGCAGTATGGTAAAGCTGGACCTGATTTGCCTTGCCGGCATTCTGCTGTGCCTGGTCTATCTTGTGATCCGTGCCGGCCGCCGCCATGATGACGACGAACTGCACATGCTGCCGCTTGACCGGATCTTTACGCTGCTGCGTCTGGCGCTGCATGTCAGCGCGATTGCCGGCGTGGCTGCGCTGGTGGTGTGGTTTTTCGACGAGCTTGACGGCCAGCACTGGTTGGTGGCAACGCCGCTGGTGCATACCTTCGTCGCCCTGTGCGCCGCGGCGGTGATGGCGATCTTCATTGACGGGCTGCTGTTTTTCGTCCGCCATATCAAGGCGCACACGCTGCTCAAGAACCTCTTCCTCGTGTGGCTCATTCGCAAGATTCGCACGTGGCACAAGGCGTATCGGGACGCGCATCCCAAAAAAGAAAAGCTGCCGGTGGAATACGCCGACCTTTATAAAGACGCGAAAAAGCGCGTGCTGCTGTTTGGCTTTTTGCCGAACGCCGTTCTCGGCATC
>CACWJV010000190.1:0-4221 GCA_902761265.1 Oscillospiraceae bacterium
GCATCTATCTTTGCATGATGGTCTTCGCCTGCGTCAACAAGGCGTGCTTCATCTTTTTGCAGGCGATGGGCAAGGCCGCCGCGTCTACGGCGCTGTCGATGGTGCGGGAAATCGTGTTCGGCGTGGGCTTCGCGCTGCTGCTGCCGCGCTTTTTCGCCCTTGACGGTGTGCTGTATTCCATGCCGGTGTCGGATCTGCTGACGTTTTTACTCTCCGCCGTGCTGATCGCGATGACCTACCGGCAGCTGCGGGAAGCAAAACCCGAACAGCGCCGGGAAGCAAGCCTCGCCGCTGCCGGCTGACGGCTGTCACGGATTGTCGGCTGTATGAAACGCGTGTCCATCTCAGTTTTTTTTCACATTCCTATTGTCCTGCGCGGCGGGATGTGTTAGAATAAGAACGTGAAGGCGTGTCCTTTCAACAACATTTCAAAGGAGTTTTTACTATGCGTTATGAGATCAAAGGCGGCAATCTGCCGGTCGTGCTGTGCCAGCTTGAAGCCGGCGAAGAGATGATGTGCGAAGGCGGTTCCATGGCCTGGATGGACGATGAAATCGAAATGAAAACCGAAGGCGGCGGCCTCGGCAAGATGTTCGGCCGCATGTTTACCGGCGAAAAGATGTTTAAAAACCGCTATGTGGCAAAAAAGCCCGGCGAGATCGCGTTTGCGTCCTCGTTCCCCGGCTCCATCAAAGCGATCGAGATCACACCCGACCGTCCCATCATCGCCCAAAAGGGCGCGTTTCTCGCGTCGTGCGGCAACGTGGATGTGTCCGTGTTTTTCCAACAGCGCATCGGCGGCGCTCTGTTTGGCGGCGAAGGCTTTCTGATGCAAAAGTTCTCCGGCAGCGGCATCGTCTTTTTGGAAATCGACGGCAGCGCGATCGAATATGACATTCCCGCCGGCGATTGCAAAATCCTCGACACCGGCTATCTCGCCGCGATGGACGCCACCTGCTCGGTGGAACTGCAACGCATCAAGGGCGCGAAAAACGTGCTGTTCGGCGGCGAAGGACTGTTCAACACCATCGTGCGCGGCCCGGGTCACATCATTGTGCAAACCATGCCGATCAGCAACACCGCCATGACGCTTTACGGCCATATGCCGCATCCGAGCGCAAACTGAAAAAAAGCTGCCTTGGCAGCTTTTTTTCAGGGCCAAGGGCAAAGGGCCGAGGGCCAAGAGAAGGCGAAAAATAATAAAAAAGCGTCTTTCAAACCAGGCATTCCTTCCACCGAACACTGTAACAGCCGCCCCAAAGGCGGCTGTTTTGTTGACTAAAGACTGTTGACGGCCGACTGTTCTGCCATCGGCGACCAAAGGTTGCTCAGCGTGTCGGCGGCGCACAGCTCAAAGGCGGCCGATGCGAAAACCAGCGGATCGATTTCCGGCGGGCAAAGCGCGGCAAAATCCGGCGGCAGTACCGGCGGCGCCGGGGTATAGACCGCGGCGTTCATGCGCGGCTGCGGATGGTTGGTAAACACGATGCCCGCAAACGTCAACGGCACGTCGGCCGCGTCGTCGGCGATCAGCAGATTGCATTGCGCCGCGTCGGCGTCGTCCGGCGTCAACAGCAGCGACAGCCCGTAGCGCTGCATCAGCCGATCCGCCGTCTCCCCGTAGGCCAACAGATCGTCCGTGACCACACGCAGCTCGGACACCAGCGGCACAAACGGCTCGAGCGCGTCGCAAAGCACGCCCGACGGATCAACCACGCAAAGGCGCAGCTTTGCCGGATCGCGCTGCATCTGCGCCAGCGTATGGACAGCACTGCCGCACAGATACCGCAGCGGCAGTTTTTGCGGCACAAACAGGGCCGCGTCGGCGTCGGCGTCGATCGTGACTCCCCGGGGCAGCAGCAGCCGGGTCCGAAACGCACCGGCCGCGCCGGCAATTTTGTCCCACGGCAGCGGAAGCGTCAGGTCGTGGGTCAGTTGGATGTGGTAAAACGAAAAGTCGTTTGGCAGCGTCACACGGCTGCACGAAAGCGTGTCTTTTGCCCGGCGGCGAAACAATCGGCGGCGCAAAGACGGCTGCGGCGGTAAAACGCCGAGGGTGACAAACATGGCATCGTCTCCTTTTTATGATAGCTATGTATCGTTTGCACAAATTATGCCGCATTCGTCGGGCAATTATTCACAAAGATTTTGCCGAAAACAGTTGACTTTCACAGTTTGGCGTGTTAAAATAGCTTCAACCGAAAGGGACAATTAAAGATAGAGGCGCGGCCGCGCATTAGTACACCGGGCAAACAGGGACGTTCGCACCGTCCGTCCGGCCGAAAGGGCAGGCTGCCGAAGGGATCAGGCGAACGATCTCCTGGGCGTATGCCATAACAGGGATACGACTGTCGCAATTTGCGGAGTGCTATTATAATTGCTTTTGCGGGACAGTATCGTTCCGTTTGTCTCGATTATAATGGCCGATGCGATCGGTCATTTTTTGTTATCATTCGGTAATATGTACTTGAAAGGACATGAGACTTATGAAAACCGAAACCCTTTTCAAAGGCGCAGCAACCGCCCTCATTACCCCGCTGACCAAAGACGGTGTGGATTATCCGAAGATGAAAGAACTGCTGGAGTGGCAAATCGCCGAAGGCATCAGCGCGCTTGTGATCTGCGGCACCTCCGGCGAAGGCAGCACCCTTTCCGACGAAGAGCACCGCGCCGTGCTTAAGTTTGCCAAAGACGTGGTCGGCGACCGTGTACCGCTGATTGCCGGCACCGGCTCCAACGACACCGCTTATGCGATCTCGCTGACGAAATTTGCGTGCGAGATCGGCTATGACGCGATGCTGGTTGTGACGCCCTATTATAACAAAGCGACCCAGAAGGGCCTTGTTCAGATGTTTACCGCCATCGCGGACGCGAGCACGAAGCCGATCATTCTCTATAACGTGCCGTCCCGTACCGGCGTCAATATTGAACCGGCGACCTATGCCGAGCTTGCCAAGCACCCGCGCATCAGCGCGATCAAGGAGGCAAACTCCAATATCGCCAAAATCGTAGAGACGATGGCGCTGTGCGGCGACAAGCTGGATTTGTATTCCGGCAACGACGACCAGATCGTGCCCCTGCTCGCCTGCGGCGGCAAAGGCGTGATCTCCGTCTTGTCCAACGTTTTGCCGAAAAAGACGCAGGAGATGTGCGACAAATACTTTGACGGCGACGTGGAAGGCTCGTTTGCGATGCAGGCCGAGATGTTCGATCTGATCAAAGCGCTGTTTTGCGAAGTCAACCCGATCCCCGTCAAGGCGGCTATGGCAGCCATGGGCTTTTGCGAAGACTATGTCCGTTTGCCGCTGACCGTGATGGAGGACGCCCACAAAGAAGAGCTGCTGCGCTGCATGCGTGCGCAGGGTCTTGACGTTTGAGAGGAACACACATGAAACTGATTGTCAACGGCGCCGGCGGCCGCATGGGCGGCGTGCTGTGCAGCCTGATTCAGCAAAACGGCCACACCCTCGCCGCGCGCGTGAGTGTGGAATTCACCACCGACGCGTCTGCGGGTCTTTATCAGTCGCTGACTGAATATACCGGCGACGCGGATTGCATCATCGACTTTTCCAACCATACCGCCGTCCCGGCGCTGTGTGATTACGCGGTGTCGCGCGATCTGCCGCTGGTCATCGCCACCACGGGTCTGACCGCGGAGGAGATCGCCTGTGTGGAAACGGCGGCAAAGGATATCCCCGTTTTCCGTTCGGCAAATATGTCGCTCGGCGTGGCGCTGATCGCCTGCCTGTCCAAAATCGCCGCCAAAGCGCTGCCCGACGCGGATATTGAGATTGTGGAAAAGCACCACAACCAAAAGCTCGACGTGCCCTCCGGCACAGCATTGCTGCTGGCCGACGCGGTCAAAAGCGTGCGCACCGACGCGCAGTACAATATCGGCCGCCACGAAAACGGCAAGCGGCAGAAAAACGAGATCGGCATCCACTCGCTGCGGATGGGCAACGAAGTGGGCACGCACGAAGTGATCTTCGCGCTCGGCTCGCAGGTCATCACGATCAAGCACGAAGCGGAAAACCGTGCGCTCTTTGCCGAAGGCGCGCTGGCCGCCGCCGCATTTCTTTGCGGCCGTGCACCCGGTCTTTACAACATGGACGATATTTTTGATGAGTAAAGCGGCAGACCGCTTTTCATCACAGTCGACACGCGTCAGTTACAGCCGCCTTTTGGCGGCTGTTTTTCTTTCCCCGTTGTCATTTCCCGCAT
>CACWJV010000190.1:4238-6474 GCA_902761265.1 Oscillospiraceae bacterium
CTCCCCTTTCTTCATAATTCACAATTGATTTGACAAATATGATTGACAAAAGAACAGTTATTGTATAAAATATGAATGGACATTCACAAATGAAGGAAGCGAAATATGATGAAGAAACGTCTTTGCAGTTTTATGCTTGTGCTGGTCCTGCTGTTTTGCATGCTGCCGCTTGCTGCGCTTGCAGAAGGGACCACGCCGGTCATCGTCATCGGCGGCTATTCGTCGCCGCAGATCTATCTGTTTGACGACGAGGGCAATATCCAGGAAAAGGTTTGGGGACTGAGTCTCAACAAGGCGCTGGACGTGGTAAAAAACGATATTCCGAACCTCACCCGCGCGAATTTCAACGCTTTGTTCAAACGCGACCCGCGCTATATCGGCGACAAGATCTCCGACGCCGTGCTGCAAATCGCGCAGTATATGAAGCGCAGCCCCGACGGCACGCCGCTGTATAACACCCACGCGTGGCCGCTGTCTGCGGCGGAAAGCAACATGGCGTATATCAACGCCCACCGCGCCGAGGATCCCTATCTTGACACCGCCGTGCGCGAAAAGCGGTTCATGCCCACGCTGTGTGAGCTGATCGGCGACGAAAACGTCTACAGCTTTTCCGTCGACTGGCGGCAAAATACGATCGAGTGCGCCCGCGATCTCGGCAAATATATCGTCGATGTGCGCCAACACGCCCGCGCAAACAAGGTCAACATCCTTTGCGAAAGCCACGGCGGCGAAACGACGCTGACCTACATTTCCCTTTGCTCCATCGTGAAAAAGGGCGGCGAAGACAAGGAAGCGCTCGGGTCGCTGCTCGCGCTTGACAGCAAGACGCTCGACGAGCTTTTCGATCTTTCCTATCTGGGCAATGTCTGCGCCGACTCGCCGGCCATCGGCGTGCAGCTCGCGTATGACCTTGTGACCGGCACGGCGCATTTCGATATGCCGCGGCTGATCGAGTATTTGCAATATGCCAACAATCCCCTGCAAAAGCTGACCGGCGGTGACCAGTACACGTGGGAAAGCGACTGGGAATCGCTGCTCGGCGGCATCACGCTCGACAACCTCAACGTGCTGGCCAACCGGCTGATCCAGAACACCGAGATCCTTACCATCATGCTCTCGTTCGGCAGCATGTGGGACTTCATCCCGCTCGATAAATACGAGGAGGTCAAGGCGCTCAAGCTGAACACGGACGAACTGCGCGACGCCTATGCGCCGATGATTGCGAAAGCCGACTACGCGCACTACACCGTGATGGCGAACATGCGCGAAAACCTGACCTTTGCGCGCAAAAACGGCGTCAACGTCAATCTGATTGTCGGCACCGATCTGACCACCGTGTCCGGCTCCAAGGTCAACGGCGACAGCCTCGTTGCCACGGTTGATTCCTCCGGCGCCAAAGTCGCGCCCTATGGTCAGCGGTTCGCCGACGGCTATCACACCGACTACAGCGACAAAACCGTCGTCTGCACCGACCCGACCCACAACCACGTCTCCCCCAAAATGAACATCGACGCGGCCTACGGCTATCTGCCGGAAAACACCTGGTATCTCGAAGGGCAGTACCACGCGATGTACGTGACGGACCGGCACTGCGAACAGCTTGTGCTCTCGCTCCTGTTTGCAGACGGCATGATCGATATCTATTCAAATCCCGGCTTTCCGCAGTTTGACGTGACGCACAACAGCAAATGGGGCGTGTATGCGAAATTTGACAACGACGACTACGGCATTTTGACGCAAAAGGACACCGCGCTGACTGTGACAAACGTGTCCGGCAAGAGCAATATCGAACTGGTTGCCATCAAGGCGGACGGGGTCGAACTGAAATGCAAAGACGTTTACGGCAAAAAGCTCAAAAGGGGCGAAAGCGTCACATTGCCGCTGGAAACGCCGGTGCCCGACGCCGATATGCAGCATTTCACGCTGACGATCTGCTTCCTCGAAGACAACTCCGTTTTTTCGCTCAACACGCGCACGCTGCACTTCACCGTCCGCGGCGGCAAGGCAATCGAATTTGACAGCGACAACCCGTTGACAGAAGCCAAAGAAAAGCCGGTCTTTTTGACCACGAAGGATATTCTGCGGGAATTTCGCAATTTCGATCTGATCACGATCTACAAGGCCCGCGTGCTGAGTGTGATTGCTGCGTTCAAAGCAGTCATCCGGCTGTTCCGGTCGATCGGGAAATAAAAAAAGCGCCCTTGGGGTGTCCTGCGCAAGGAAGCGTCGGTTTTGA
>CACWJV010000191.1 GCA_902761265.1 Oscillospiraceae bacterium
TACCAAAATATTATAACACAGATGAAAGGGAAAAACAATCCTTCCCGCAAATGTTTCCGAACTTCTGAAGATTCTCTGAAGATCCGGTTTTTCTCTTGCGTTTCCCTTTGTGCTTAGCTACAATGAGAGAAGCAGAAACCGAAAGGGGGCAGTACGATGGAACATGAACAAAACAACAGACGAAAAAAGAAAAGAACGCTTTTGATTCCGGCAATCGCTGCGGCTGTTTGTTTCTTGATCGGCGCGGTTACGTTTTCCCTTTGGCACAGCAGACACTATACGATCCTGTTGGATCCGCAAACGGTTGAAATTCTGGAAACGGCAGACAGCGATGAGGTTGCGGTTCGGATTACCGGAAAAGCGCGGCAGTGGTGGTTCGATCTGTCCACACACACGTTTCATGTGCAAAAGCATTACAGCGGCGATCTGCCGTATGAGGTGCTGCCGTCAGAGAATATTACGACGTCCTTTTTCAAAAGTGCCGATTTTTCCGTCACAGCCTTTTGTCGGAAATATGAGCTGCGGCATGTGCTGCTTGGCGTCACTTCGGCGGACGGAGAGCGGCTCAACGATATCGGCTACTATCTTATGAGGGATAAAAAGCTGTTCCGGTATAAAACCGTGGACGCGCTGCCTGCGCGCGAGCCGTGAGCGCCATCGCGGTTACAATGCAAAAAAAGGACTGCCGCAGCAGTCCTTTACTTTTTTTAAAACCTTCCGTTCACGGTCAGCCCGTCGGTGGTGTAGCTGACATCGTGGGCGCCGTGGCTGTCGAGGGCGGCGGTGAAGGCGCTGAACAGCTCTTCGTCTGGGAAGGTGATGGAAAACGTCATGGTCAGATCCTTCGGCTGATAGAGGACTTTGCTGAGTTGAAACGCGCTCATCCACCAGTGCGTCACCGGGCCGCGGGAAAACAATAGCTTGTCGCCGTGATACAGCGCGGCGCTCATCTCCATCAGCTCGTCGTCGCCGGCAGCTTTGTAAAATGTGCCGATGCTGCCGGGCTTGCGGTTGTAGACGCCGACCTCCACACCGTTGGTGCAAACGCCGTAGTTGCCCTTCCAGAGCTGGATCATCCATTCCTTGCCGTGCGCGTCAAAATGGAAACGGCGGGTGCTCATGTTGAACAGAAACGTGCTGTTGGCCAACAGGTCATAGAACCGGTCAAAGCCCAGCGACCGCTGCCAGCAGTGGACGGCGCCGTAGATCACAAGGTCCTCGATACTGAAATCGAAGCCGAGGTCGATCAGACCCTTGTCGCTGTTGCCGTGCACCTGACCGGTGGTTTGGTTGATAAACAGCCCCGGGCTGATCACAGCCTTTTCGCCGTCGTCATAGCAGATATCCATCATCACCTGCAGCTCGTCCGGGTTGTTTTCAGCCGACACCGTGTAAATATCCACTTCGCGGATGATGCTGTAATATACACCCATCAGATACAGCAGATAGCCCAAAAGCGTCTGATCATTTGCATACGCCTCGTCGCGCAGCGAAAAGAGCTTTTCGCGCAGCGCAGCGGTGTCCAGCCGAAACGCTTTTACGGCGATCTCCGCCGGCGCGTTGAGATTCGGAATCGAACCGATGAGCATCGGCACGTCGATGCCGGAATGCGCGGCGATATAGGCGCAAAGCTCCGTCAGCGTGTCGTCGATTTTGGCGTTGAGATAGCGGTCTTCGTCTTTCGGAAACGGACCGGCGCGCCGTGGTCGTCCACATAGGTCACGTACTCCGACAGCGAGTGCAGCGTTTTGAAATCGGCGTCGCCCATCGAGTGTTCGTTGCGGTTGCCGAACATGGCGGGAACCAGCGTTTGCAAAAACAACAGGGGGATCAGCAGAATTGAGATCCATTTTTCAAACATGTTGACGTTCTCCTTGGTTCAGTTTGCGCGGGGGTACCAAACTTCATTATAGCGCAGAATGCTGCGATTGTCAAATGGAAACGTCTGCGGCTGCGCTCGATGCTGTGTTTTACACCTTCGGAAAAACAACCGGCAGCCAGTTGAGCAGCAGGATATACCATGCGCGCAAAATGTTCAGAATGTGTTCCATGTCGTCACCTTCTTTCTCTTTATATGATACACCCGTCGGGGCAATTATGCAAGCGGAAACAGCGAAAACGCCAAAACGCAGACCGGCAGCGCGAACAGCACGCTGTCAAACCGGTCCAGCACGCCGCCGTGTTCGGGCATGAAGGTGCCGAAATCCTTGATGCCGACGCTGCGCTTGATTGCGGAAAATGTCAGATCGCCCAGCGCCCCAAACAGCGCGCCGACTGCGCCGACGCCGATGAACAGCGGCAGCGATACCCCGTGGCCGCACGCACGCAGAATCAGCGCATAGATCAGCATACCCACAGCGCCGCCGGCGATTCCGCAGAAAAAGCCCTCCACGGTTTTGTTCGGGCTGACCCGCGGGCAAAGCTTGTGTTTGCCGAACGCCATCCCGCCCAGCAGCGCCAGCGAATCCGCCGCCCACGCTGCCACAAGCGGGGAAAGCAGCAGCAGCCGTCCGCCCTCGAGCGTCAGCAGATACAAGAACAGCGCGGTGATGCCGGACGGCACGAACGCCGCAAACACAGCGGCCGCGCCTTCCTGCGCGTCGGCGGCCTTGTCGGTGAAAACGGCAGGCGTAAACGCGAACGCGAACGCCAAAAACAGCCATACGCCCCACCAGAGCGCCGGCAGATGATAGACTGCCGCCCAGATCACGCCGATCGCCTGCACCACAGAGAGTACGACGAGATACCGGTGCCGGACAAAGCCGGTGGCGGTGGTGAACTCATACGCCGCCAGCGCGGCAACGACGCTCAAAAAGATGCACACGCCCCAGGTCGGCGCCTTCAGCAGCACGGCGACGCTGCCGGCTGAACCGCACACGGCGACCAGCGCTTTGACCAGCAGGGCTTTTTTTCGGGAAGTGGATGCCTGTTTCATAAGAAAACCTCCTGCAACACAAAAATATAAAAATGTATAATAAGATATAAAAAACGATAATCCTGTCGACTAGGTAACAAAGCAGAAAAAAGTTGCCCCTTCTCTTTTCCCGTTTTCCGACTAAGATGAATAGTATCAATCCATCGGGAAAGGGTGGGCAAACATGTCTAAAATTGTTGATCTCTACCAGCCGGGTAAAACCCTGCTGATCTATAATCCGCGCGCCGGCAGAAGCACCGCACGGCCGCAGTTGTCCGAAATTGTGTCGCTGCTGCAGCCGTCGTTCGGCGAACTGGTGGTGCAAACCACACTGCACCCCGGCCACGCAAGAGAGCTGGCGCAGGCGCTTGGTAACAATTACGACACCGTCATCTGCTGCGGCGGCGACGGCACGCTCAACGAGACGATCAACGGGTTGCTTTTGGGCGGCGCCACAGCCAGGGTCGGCTATATTCCGATCGGTTCAACCAATGACCTTGCTAAAAATATCGGCGTGCCGACCGATCTGCATCAGGCGGCGTTTCTGCTTTCGCGCGGCGACACGCATCGCTATGACATCGGGCAGTTCAACGGCCGGTACTTTACCTATTTTGCATCGTTCGGCCCGGGTGTGTCGGTGTCGTATTCCACGCCGCAAAAAATGAAAAACGCGCTGGGCTATGCCGCCTATATGATCAACGGCTTTTTGTTTCAGGTGATCCCAACCTTGCGGCAGGTCAAGCCGAAGCATATCAAAATCACCTGTGACGGCCATGTGATCGAGGACGACTTCTATTTCGGCGCGGTGTCCAACGCCTACAGTGTGGCCGGCGGCATGTTCCGCTACAGCGAACGCGACGTGCGGTTCAACGACGGCTTGTTCGAAGTGATGCTCGTGCGCCGGCTGCGCCATGCAACACAGATTTTTCCCATGCTTTACAAGATGCACCGCCACGATTACGACGGCAAAACGCTTTTGCTGTTACAGGCGAAGGATCTCACATTTGAATTTTCCGAGCCGGTGCCGTGGACGCTCGACGGCGAACGCGGCGGCGCGGTGACAAAGGCGGAGATCCATGTTTTGCCAAGCGCCGTGCAGATCAGCTGCGACGGGAAGCAGGGCTTTCTGCCCCAGCCGGCAGCGACGAAGAAGACAGAAAGTCGCTGACCCCGTAAAACGACAGGCGGCTGACGGTTTTGGTCAGCTCGTCCAATGACAGCGTGCGGTCGCTCTGGAACCAGTGCTGATACACGCTCATGAGCCCCGAAAACGTAAAGTGGATCCCGAGCTCCAACTCCCGCTGCGCGATCGGCAGCCGCGCCTGCATGGAGACCAGCGCGTGCGCCTTGAGCCGGGAAAACAGCTTGTCGCGCAGCGAGTTGTTGCCGTTCATGCACAGCAGGTTGCCGTAAAAGTCGATGTCCTTCTGCAAAAGCTGCGTCAGCTTTTCATAGATCATGGCCGGGTTGCGCAGATCGATGCTGCCGCTGGCTTCCCGCAGCATCCGGTCAAAGTCGTCGACGATGCTGTTTTCGATCTCGTCCATCACCTGATAGACGCCGCGGTAGTGGTTGTAAAACGTCTTGCGGTTGATGTCGGCGCGTTCGGCGATGTCCTTGACGGTGATCTGGTTGACGTCCTTTTCCGCAAGCAGGGCGGCAAAGGCGTTGCGGATGGCGCGTTTGGTTTTGCGCACACGGCGCTCTTCGGTGTCATACAGCATGGAAACGCTCCCTTCGGTTCGGTATCAGTTGTATTATAATACACAGATGTGAAAAAATCTACAAGGATACTGTTGCGGAAAAATGACGAAATTATGAATCGGCGCCGTTTCTTGACAAACGTGCCGGTTTTCGCTATAATACCCGGGAGTGGATTGGGCAGTCGCGGGTCGCAAGACACGAGGAAAGTCCGAGCTCCAAACAGCAGGGTAACGGCTAACGGCCGCCGAGGGTGACCTTAGGGAAAGTGCAACAGAAAGAAACCGCCGCGTTTGCGGTAAGGATGGAACGGCGAGGTAAGAGCTCACCGGCGCACAGGAGACTGTGCGGCCATGTAAACCCTACCCGGAGCAACACCGACCGGATGCAGCAATGCACGCTCGCTGGGCGCATATCCGACGGGTGGCTTGAGCCTGCCGGCAACGGCAGGCCTAGACAGATGACTGCCTTCAATGACAGAACTCGGCTTACAGATCCACTCGACAAAAACCGCCTGCGGGCGGTTTTTTGTTTAGGACCGAGGGACAAGGGACTAGGGATTAGGGACTAGGGATTAGGGATTAGGGATTAGGGATTAGGGGCAAGGCATAAGATGATTGACTGTACCGTGACAAGGGCGCTGTGTTTTGTCACAGTTTTGTCACACCGAAAACCCAGACGTGGCGGGGGTTTATCGGGCTTGTGTGACAAAAGTGACAACTTTTTCAAGTCAGTGAAAAAAAACAAAACAACATAAAAACGTGTCATAAACTGAAAAATCCTGTCACCTTTGTCACATTGTCACAGCGCACGCAGTGTCGAATCAAATGCTGCCGCAGGCAGCCACCATAGCAGCCGTCCCCTTTGGGTTGCGGGTCGCCGGTGGCGACCTTTGCCGCAGGCAAAAGCAACGACCGAGGCGGCAGGCGAGAAGGCAGTGCTTTGCCATGAACGGCGGGCGGCGGTTGGGTTCAGCCTCTCCCGTCAGTGCGCGGAGCGCACTGCCACCCTCCCCATGAAGCTGCGCCGTTCCGTCGCAGCGGGGAGGGCAGGACATACCTTTGAAGCGGTAAACTAAACTTGGACACAAGGGAGTGGTTTTTTGGACAGCAAGATCAAATCCGAAGCCCTCTTGCCTTCCCCGCCGGCGGGGAAGGTGGCAGCCCGAAGGGCGCCGGCGGGGAAGGTGGCAGCCCGAAGGGCTGACGGAAGGGGTCGCGCGACTGGGCGCGGAGGGAAAGGCTGTGCTTTGCCATGAACGGTGCGCGGCGGTTGGGTTCACTCTCCCGTCACGCGCATTTTACGCTTCGGCCTTACCGTGAATTGCGTGGGCGCGTGCCACCCTCCCCATGAAGCTGCGCCGTTCCGTCGCAGCGGGGAGGGCAAGGACATACCTTTGAAGTGGTAAACTAAAATTGGATACAAGGGGGTGGTTTTTTGGACAGCAAGATCAAATCCGAAGCCCTCTTGCCTTCCCCGCCGGCGGGGAAGGTGGCAGCCCGAAGGGCTGACGGAAGGGG
>CACWJV010000192.1 GCA_902761265.1 Oscillospiraceae bacterium
CGGGCGCTCTTTGACGATATCACGCAAAAGAAGATGTATATCACCGGCGGCATCGGATCCAGCCACCACGGCGAGGCGTTCACAATTCCCTACGACCTGCCCAACGACACAGCCTACAACGAGACCTGCGCGTCGATCGCACTGTCGATGTTTGCCGACCGGATGAAGGAAATCGACCCGCAAAGCAAATACGCCGACATCGTAGAGCGCGAGCTGTATAACGGCGCGCTCGCCGGGCTGTCGCTCGACGGCAAAGCATTTTTCTATGAAAATCCGCTGGAGATTAACCTTGCCGACCGTCACCGCCACACCAGCGTCAACGACAGCGACCGGCTGCCGATCACGCAGCGGCTCGAGGTGTTCGGCTGCTCGTGCTGCCCGCCCAACGTCACGCGCTATCTCGCCACGGTCGGTGGTTCGATCTACTCCGTGGCGGACGGGGCGCTGTATGTGCATCAGTTTATGGAAAACACCGCCGCCTTCGACGGTATGCGCGTACAGATGCAAACGCGCTACCCGCAAAGCGGCAACGTGCGTCTGACCGTCAGCGGCGCCAAAGGCAGGACCGTTTTTGTCCGGATTCCGGGCTGGTGCAGCGACTATACCTGTTCCCTGCCCTGCCGGGTGCAAAACGGCTACGCCGCTTTTTCGGCCGACAGCGATGCCTTCATTTTAGACCTCGATTTCCGGATGCAGCCTTTGTTCGTTGCCGCCCACCCGGCGGTCCGCGCCGACGCAGGCAAAGCCGCGCTGATGTACGGCCCGGTGGTTTATTGCATGGAGGGTGTGGACAACGGCGAAAACCTGTTTGATCTGGTCATCGACCCGCACGGCGGCGCCGAGGTGCGCTTTGACGAAACCTATGGCGCGAATGTGATCACACTGCCGGCGCGGCGCAGCGAAGCCTCCGACGAAACAGCGCTCTATGCCCCCTGCGGCACCGATCAGGCGACGCCCGCAAAGGCAACATTCATCCCTTACTACGCCTATGCCAACCGCGGCGAAAGCGATATGACGGTCTGGTTTCGCTGCCGGTGAGCGGAAAGGAGAAAGCGATGGTGCGTCCTTTGATGAAAAACAAAGCCTTCGGCGCGTTTCTGGTGTTCACAGGCGCCGCCGCCTTCGCGCTGATTGTGCTGCGCGTGGTGTTCTATCAGTTCAGATTTGACCCGCAGTACTACCCGGTGGATTACGGCCGGTTCAACTTCTTTTCGTTTTTCACCGTGCAGTCGAATCTCTACGTCTGCTTCTATCTCGTCACCCTCGGCTGTGCTGTTTTCGGCGCAAAACGGGCGCAAAAAATCGCTTTTCACCCGCTGGTACGGCTGACAGTGACAACGTATATTCTTGTGACCGGCATGGTCTATTGCGGCGGAATTCCGATGAACATGACGCCGCCGCTGTATTGGACCGACTTTTACCAAAGCCTGTTGAGCGTGGTGCAGATCGTGCATCACATCGTCATGCCGTCTCTCATGCTGGTGCTGTTTTTGCTGCCGCCGACAAAGCAGCGCATCCGCTTTCGCGCTTTGCCGCTGGTCGGCGTCTATCCCCTCGTCTATTCGCTCGTTTCCATCGTGCGCGGCGCGGTGTCGCAGCCGTCCTTTTATCCCTATCCGTTTTATCGGCCCGACTTTTTTTGGACGTTGTTTTTCGGCAACCGGCCGCTGCAAACCGTGCAAGCCTATTTGCTGATGCTGCCCATGCTGCTTTGCGGCGTCGGCGTGTTCGTGCTGCTTGCGCTGGTGCTTTCGCTGATTCACAACAACCTCTGCGCACGGTTGGAACCCGCCGCATGACCTCAATAAAACAAAACCGCCGGACAGTCCGCACTGTCCGGCCTTTGTTTTCGGTTAAAGTTCAAACTGATAATACGCCGCGAGCGTTCGCAGATCGTCCGGGGTGAACGCCTTTTGAAAGATCAGCAGATCGTCCATACACACCAGCGCGTCGTTGCCGCTGTTGATTTGATGCGACGCTTCGTCGCCGACGGTAAACGGCAGCGCGTCGAGCGACTCGTCGGCAAAATACGACGGCAGCGTGATCGTGCGCTTGTGCTGGAAATTCTGATAGAGCGTCACGGTGTTTTCCTGCCGGTGGAACGCAAACGTCACATGCAGCCAGCCGCCCGAAACGTCACGGTAATAGGGCGTGGTGTGCTCCTGATAGGACGCGGGGTCGGGCGTTTCCACGCCGAGCCACGTTGCAATCTTGGTAAACCCGAGCGCAAAACCCGCGCCGGAATCGGTCATAGTCTTGGTGCCGCAATAGTACGCCTCCGACACCGGCGCGCCGTCGACCTTGAGCCAGGCGCAAACCGTAAAATCGTCTTTGCCAAACCGCACGTCGTCGCTGCAAAGGCACCCGGTCGCGCCGAACTCCGCATAGGCGCCGCGCACGCCGTCGCCGTAGAACTTCACATGGCCCTCCTCGCGGAACTGCGCGTTGCCAGTCGCGTCAGCGGTGTCATATTCAAAGAACATGGCGAGCTTGATCTGATCTTCCGGAAAGAACGCGGCAAGCCCCTTTTCGCTGTGAAACGCCGGCTGCGGCTGCGCCGCAATCTCGCTGCGGACGCCCTCCGGATCGCGCAGATACGGCCGGTTCCAATCGCAAAATACACCTGCCGGCACCTGCGAGGAATAACCGTTGTCGTTCTTTGCCGGAATATCCAGCCCGAACGCATAGCGCACAATCGCGTTGACATCGCGTGTTTGGGCAAAAAAGCCCTTCGTCTTGCAAACTGTTCTTCCGCGCAGCGCGAAAAAGACATACTTTTCGCCGTCGGTATAGCCGCCGTGGCCGCGCTTGAAGCCGCCGTGGTCGGTGATGGCAAGAAACAGCGTGTCGTCCGAAATGCCTGCGTCGCGATAGGCGTCAAAGATTCTGCCCACCATCGCGTCCACGCGGGTAATGCACTGCAGATGCCCTTCGGTACCGTAGCCGAAATGGTGGCCGGCTTCGTCCGGGTCGTCGATTTGGATAAACAGCAGATCGGGCTTGCGCGCCTTTACACAGGCCACAACCTGATCGGTTGTCTCTGCGCCGCTTGTGGTCTCCTGCATCTCCACACCGCAATCGTCCTCGATAATGCCGCCATTGATCGGCGCCCAGTTGCTCACCGAGCAAAGCACAGCGTCGGGATACGCCCCCCGCACTGTTGCAAAAATCGACGGCAGGTCGGCGTTGTGGTAGTGCGTCTGGCTGAGGCCGCCGTTGGTCAGACCGTGAACCTCGGGCGCGGCGCCCAACAGCATGGCGCCCCAGTTTTGGGCGCTGATGGTCGGAAACATGGATTGCGCGTCGGTCGTTGCGGCGCCGTTCTGAAAAATGGCGTCCATACAGGGCGTGTCGGTGTTTTGGCAAAAGCTGCCCATGCCGTCGATGCCGACGATGACGACGTGGCGGTAGCGGCGGGCGGAAGTATCTATGGTCATTTTGGCATCTCCTTTGCGGGGTTCTTTCAAAGATTATATATCAAAAAGGAACAAAAAATCAAGGGTGATCAAAAAAATACTTGCGCGGCACGCCTCCTCATGCTATAATGCAACCAAAGCACCCCGGCGCACCGCCGCGGCTGCAAAAGCGGAGGCGATTCTATGGAAACGGTACGTCAGATCACTAAAGCGGTACTCGTGGTCTTTTTCACCCTCAGCCAGTTCTTTGCGCTGCGCCCCTGGGGCGGCGATTTTCAGCCGAGCAAAGCGGTCACGCCGGGCGACGAGACAAAGTATCTGCAGATAGAAGCGAACGACGAAGGGTTTGACACCTTTCGGCCGCGCGACGACAAGGGCGGCTACCGCTACGGTCCGTCGATGATTCTCAACAAGGGCGGCAGCCTCGACGTCTGGAGCGCCGCCAGCGGCCCCGGCGATCTGGCCGATCTTGTCAGCTATAAACGGCTGATTTGCGGCGGACGGCTCAGCACCGGCGAAACCATTGCCGTCAAGCCCACACCGGAAAGCCTGGACCAAAACTCGACCTGCGACCCGGGCGTGATCAAATTCGGCGGCTATTACTACGTCGGCTATACCACAACGGCGGACACGCGCGGCGTGGACAACGACGTTTGCGTGGCGCGCAGCAAAAAGCCGGACGGTCCCTATGAAAAATGGACCGGCGACGGCTGGGGCGTGTGTCCGGCGCCGCTGGTGGAATATACCGGCAACCCCGAATACTTCGG
>CACWJV010000193.1 GCA_902761265.1 Oscillospiraceae bacterium
ACGTCTGTCTTGTCGGGTATACAATTTCTCGGATGAAACGCTGCAATACCGTGTGAGCGAAACGGTGCTGACCGATTCCTACCGAAAAATCGGCGACCGCTACGATAATACAGTTACGTCGAAGCTTTTGGGAAAAGAAAACTACAGCGTTACCTTTGAAGAGGGCGTTGACGCCGACGGCATCGTTACCGTTGCGCCGCACGGGTCACAGCCTGTGCGTCTGACGATTACGGTGGACCCGGCGTTTCTTTCCGAATACAAGGCGATCTTTGTCAACGGCTTTTTCCTCGACGGCTTTTTGGCGTTTGAAGATCCTGCCGGCGAACAGCCGACACTGTCCTATCCGTTCATGGGCTTTTACGGCGACTGGGAAAAGGATATGCTGTTTGACTATTCCATCTACGACGAGCATCCGCCGTATTTGAATGGTGAATGGGGACTTGCCGTGACCGACGGCGCCAACTATTATCCGCTCGGCGTCAATATCTTTGAATCCGGCAAACAGACCGGAATCGACACGAAATACTGTGCCTATTCCAAAAACGCCTATGATATGAAAAAACCGTATGTGACCGTCTCCGTCGGGTTGCTGCGCAACGCAAAACGGATGGATTTCAACCTGTTTACCGACAGCGGCATCTTCCGCTATTGCGGGTCCACGCTGTTCGAATACTGCCGCAAGACGGTCAACAGCAACAGTGCGACCCACGGCGTGCTTTGGGGCGGCAAAAGCGGACTGATTAACGGCAATCGGTACGTCTATAAAGTTTCGACCCGCGCCCAGAATTATAACAGCGGGCGGCAGACGATTGAATTCCCCTTTGTGGTTGACAACAACGCGCCGGCGGTCGAAAGCTGCAGCTACAGCGTCGTGGATGGCAGCAAAACGCTGACGCTTCGTATTCGGGACGACCACTACGTCATGGGCTATCAATTGCTGACGAAAGAGGGCAGGATTGTAGCTACCGAGTCGTTCTACGGTGTCGAACCGGAAAACGGCGTCTATACGTCTGTCGTAAATGTGTCCGAAAAAGGAAGACGATTTACCGATGAACAACTGCAGACGCTTAATCTTTATGTGATTGACTATGCCTATAACGAAACGACAGGTGAAATCAAACTGGATTCTTCGTCCGTACAGCCGGCAACCATCAGCCGCTATCTTTTGCCGGAACCGCACCGGTATATTTTAAATCGGGAATCCGTCGCGATTGATAACACCGAAGAACAACAGACGGCTGCTCCGAAAGGTCCGTTCAGCGACCTGATAGAAAAATTAAAGAAATGGAACTGATACCATGCTGCAAGTAAACCATGTAACCAAAAAATACGGCAAACTGCTTGCCAACCGCGACGTCAGCTTTGAGATCGGCAACGGCGAAATCGCCGTGCTGCTCGGTCCCAATGGCGCCGGCAAATCGACAATCATCAAATGCATCGCCGGCCTGCTGCGTTTTGACGGCGAGGTTTTGATCGACGGCTTTTCCAATAAATCCATCGACGCCAAAAAGTGTCTCGGCTATGTGCCGGAGATGCCCGCAATCTATGATATGCTGACCGTGGGCGAGCATTTGGAATTTATGCTGCGCGCCTACAAAATGGAAGACGACGGCACCGCCGACCGGCTGTTGGAGCGGTTTGAGTTGATCGACAAAAAAGACAAGCTCGGGAAAGAACTATCCAAAGGCATGCAGCAAAAGCTGTCCATCTGCTGCGCGCTGGTGCACCGCCCGTCGGTCATTATCTTTGACGAGCCGATGGTCGGTTTGGACCCGCACGCAATCAAACAGCTCAAGGAAGTATTTACCCTGCTGCGCGACAGCGGCGCCACTGTGCTGATCTCCACCCACATGATCGATTCCGTAGAATCCTATTGGGACAAAGCGTATATCATGAAGGACGGCGCGTTTGTAGCTGAGCGCAGCGCCGCCGACACCACGGAGCAGTCGCTGGAAGACCTTTTCTTTGCACTCACGGAAGGCGGGAAAGACGCATGAACGCCTTGGTCTATCTCGTTTCGCACAAGCTGAAAAACCGAATCAAAGAGATCTTTCACCGTCCGGCGGAGCTGTTGCTGCTTTTGGTGGGTGTGGCGCTGGTCGGCTTTGTGATCTTTGCCGGCAATCTCGGCGACGGCAGTGTGCCGCGCGACAAAGCGGAGCTGTCGGCCATCATCTTTTTGCTGTATGCACTGGTGTTTGTCCTGACCGCCAAAAACGGCTTTGTCAACGGCGCGTCGATGTTTTCGATGGCAGACGTCAATCTGTTGTTTACCGGGCCGAACAAATCCAAAACGCTGTTGAGTTACGGCCTGTTTTCCGCAGACGTCAATCTGTTGTTTACCGGGCCGAACAAATCCAAAACACTGTTGAGTTACGGTCTGTTTTCCCAAATGGGACGCTCGCTGATGCTCGGGCTGTTCATCCTGTATCAGTATTCATGGGTACACAACACCTACGGCGTCACGCTGCTCGATCTCGTCTATATTTTGATCGGCTACGGTATGACGGCCTTTCTCGGACAAATGCTCGCGATGCTGCTGTATTCGTTTACGTCCGGCAGTGACAGCAAAGTCCGTACTGCAAAAGGTGTGTTCTACGGGATGATCGCTGCGTTTGCGGGTTATCTTTTGCTGCTGGTTTTGCGAACGCCGGGCGACAACTGGCTGGAACGTGCGCTGGTCGCCGTCAAAACGCCGGTGCTGCACTTTTTCCCGGCGGCCGGTTTCATCCGGCTGGGCGTGGTCGGCGCCATGGATGGCACTACATGGCAGATTTTGGTCGGCGTCGGCTGCTTCTTCGCGTGTCTGCTGGTCTATTATTTGCTGATCTCCGTGCTCGATATCGATTACTATGAAGACGTGCTCAAGGCAACGGAGGTTTCGTTTTCCGCCATCACCGCGCGCAAGGAGGGCAAGGCGCAGGAGATGGTGCCGCGCAACGTCAAGGTTGGCAAAACCGGCATCGGCAAAGGCGCCGGCGCTGCGGCAATCGCGGAAAAGCACAAAGTGGAAAACCGCCGCGGACGTGTGTTGTGGCTCGATCTTTCCTCTGTGGTGTTCGCTGTTGTGACGGTCGGTTTTGCGTTTTTCACCAAAGAGATGATCGCCGGTTTTGCTATGAGTATCTATATGATGGTGATGACCATCGGCACCGGCCGGTGGGCAAAAGAGCTGCTTTTGCCGTATGTTTATCTGCTGCCCGAAAAGTCGGTCAAAAAGCTGTTCTATATGCTGAAGGAACAAATCCCGGCTCTGCTGGTACAGTCGGCGGTCAACTTTATCCCGTTTTATTTCATCTTTCACTGCGACTGGCTCACCGTCGTGTCGTTTATCCTTGCGCGTGCCTGCGCGGCTTGGATGTTCATCGGCGTGGATCTTTTGCTGCACCGCTGGTTTGGCGCCGGCAGCAGCAAAGCGCTGCTGCTTACCCTCTACTTTATGCTGTGCGCGGTTGTCACAATCCCCGGTATCATCGTCGCCGTCGTGCTGTATCAATCGCTGTTTTTGCCGCTTTCGTTCTGCGTGCTGGCCATGGCGGCGGCCGAACTGCTGGTGAGTTTGCTGCTGCTGTTCTTTTCGCGCAACATCCTGTCCGCTTCGGAATGCAACAATACCTAAGGAGGAAGCACTATGAAAGGCATTATTCTTGCCGGCGGTTCCGGCACACGGCTGTATCCGCTTACAAGCGTGATTTCCAAACAGCTTTTGCCGGTCTATGACAAGCCGATGATCTATTATCCGCTGTCCACGCTGATGCTCGCCGGCATCCGCGAGATCCTTGTGATCTCCACGCCGCACGATCTGCCCGCGTTTCGCCGTTTGCTCGGCGACGGCAGCGATTTCGGACTGCAGCTCTCCTATGCCGAACAGCCGTCGCCCGACGGATTGGCCCAGGCGTTTTTGATCGGTGAAAGCTTCATCGGCGACGACTGCTGCGCCATGGTACTCGGCGACAATATCTTTTACGGCAACGGCTTTTCCTCGCTGCTGCGCCAGGCGGCCGCCGACGCAAAGAGCGGCAAAGCAACCATTTTCGGCTATTATGTGGAAGATCCCGAACGCTTCGGCATCGTGGAATTTGACGAAAATGAAAAAGTCGTTTCCATCGAAGAAAAGCCGAAACAGCCCAAATCGAACTACTGCGTGACCGGACTGTATTTTTATGACAACACCGTTTGCGAAAAGGCGAAACGGGTCAAACCGTCCGCCCGCGGTGAGCTCGAGATCACCGACCTCAATGTAATGTATCTCGAAGAGGACGCGCTGGCGGTCAAGTTGCTCGGGCGCGGCTTCGCGTGGCTTGACACCGGCACGATGGAAAGTCTGTCCGACGCGTCCAACTTTGTGCGTATGGTGGAAAGCCGCCAAAGCATCATGATCTCCGCGCCCGAAGAAATTGCGTTTCGCAACGGCTGGATCGACAAGGACCGGCTGATCGAAAGCGCATTGCGCTACGGCAAATCACCCTACGGCGACCATCTGCGCAAGGTTGCTGAAGGAAAGTATAAATATTAAGGCACATAGAAAGGAAGACCAATATGAACGAAATGTATATTACCTGCCTCGATATGGAGGGCGTCCTTGTCCCGGAAATCTGGATCGCATTTGCGGAAGAGACCGGCATCCCCGAACTCAAAAAGACGACCCGCGACGAGCCGGATTATGACAAGCTGATGCGCTATCGTTTGGACATTCTCAAAGAGCACGGCCTCGGTCTCAAAGAGATCCAGGCGGTGATCGAACGCATCGAGCCGATGGAAGGCGCCAAAGCGTTTTTGGACGAGCTTCGCTCGTTCAGTCAGGTCATCATTCTCAGCGACACGTTCACCCAGTTTGCGGCGCCGCTGATGAAAAAGCTCGGCATGCCCACGATCTTCTGCAACACGCTGGAGGTTGCGCCGGACGGCGAAATCACGGGCTTCCACATGCGCGTGGAAAAATCGAAGTATACCACGGTCAAGGCGCTGCAGTCGATCGGATTTGAAACCATCGCGTCGGGCGACAGCTACAACGACCTCGGCATGATCCAGGCGAGCAAGGCAGGCTTTTTGTTCAAGAGCACCGAACAGATCAAAAAAGACTATCCCGATATCCCGGCGTTTGAAACCTATGAGGAGCTGCTCGGCGCGATCAAAAAGGTGATCCTCGGCTGATGGCGGAACCGCCGGTACACTTTGTATATTTTTGCTGATTTTTCAGCGCAAAATATGCAAAATATTTGCGCCTTCCTGCGTTGACTTTTACCTATTGCTGTGTTATAATCAACACAACAAATCTTTAAGACGATACAGAGAGATCGGCAAGAGACATAACCATCATCTGACCTCGGGGTCGGATCGCTTTGGATGTACTGCGCCTTGCCGGACGGCTTGGCGCATTTCTTTGTTTCGTCAGAAGGGAAGACGGTTATGGCGGCAATCAATCAAACTCCGAATATAAAAACCGACCATTGCCCCGATACCATCCTTTCCGCGCTGCCCCAAGGCGTCTTTTCGTCGCTGCAGGGTGGTTCTTTCGCCCTTTTTCCCGGCTTTTGCGATGTGCATGTGCATTTTCGCGAGCCGGGTTTTTCTTATAAAGAGACGATCGAAAGCGGATCGATGGCGGCGGCCGCCGGCGGCTATACCGACGTATGCACCATGCCGAACCTCAAGCCGGTGCCCGACTCCGCCGAAAATCTTGCGCCGCAGCTCGAACTGATCCGCCGCACGGCAAAGGTGCATGTGCATCCTTACGGCGCACTGACGGTCAATGAACAGGGCGAAACGCTCGCGGATCTCGATTCGATTGCGTCGGACGTGGTTGCGTTTTCCGACGACGGCCGCGGTGTCCAAAGCGACAGTCTGATGCGGCAGGGGATGGAGCAGGCAAAACGGCTCGGCAAAGTGTTTGCCGCACACTGCGAAGTCAACAGCCTGCTGCGCGGCGGCTATATCCACGACGGCGCTTATGCAAAAGAACACGGGCACCGCGGCATCTGCAGCGAAAGCGAGTGGCGTATGATTGAACGCGACCTGCGGCTCGCGAAAGAAACCGGTTGTGCCTACCATGTATGTCACATCTCGACCAAAGAGAGCGTCGAAATGATTCGCAAGGCGAAACGGGACGGTGTGGACGTCACCTGCGAAACCGGCCCGCACTACCTCGTTTTAACGGACGCCGATCTGCAGGAGGACGGGCGGTTCAAGATGAATCCGCCGCTGCGGTCTTCCGCCTACCGAGCCGCGCTGCTGGAAGGTCTGCTGGACGGCACGATCGACATAATAGCCACCGACCACGCGCCCCACTCTGCCGAGGAAAAAGTGAAGGGCCTTGCCGGCTCCGCGTTTGGAATTGTCGGGCTGGAAACGGCGTTCCCGGTGCTCTATACCAAACTGGTAAAGCCCGGAATCGTGCCGCTGGA
>CACWJV010000194.1 GCA_902761265.1 Oscillospiraceae bacterium
TGCCGCTGGCCGCCGGACACGGTGTTGCCGCCCTGTCCGAGTTCGGTATCGTATCCGTGTTCCTTTTCCATAATGAAGTCGTGCGCCTGGGCGGCCTTGGCGGCTTCGATAATCTGATCGTCCGTTGCGTCCGGGTCGCCCCAGCGGATGTTGTCCTTGATGGTACCGGAAAACAGCATCGTTTGCTGCAGCACAACCGACACGTCGTCGCGCAGGTTTTTGAACTTGTACTTTTTCACATCCTCGCCGCCCACATAGACGGTACCTTCGGTAGCGTCGTACAGGCGCGGGATCAGGTTGACCAGCGTGGATTTCGCGCTGCCGGTTGCGCCGATGATGCCGAGCATTTCGCCGCTGCCGACGCTGAGATTGATGTCTTCGAGGATATTTTCCTCCGCTTGCTCGCTGTATTTAAACGTGACATGATCAAACCGGACCGAACCGTCTTTCACATGCAGCGTCTCGTCGCCGTCGTCATCGTTGATCGTGGGCTGTTCGCGGAAAATCTCCGCCACACGGGTGATCGACGCGCGCGCAACAACCATCGACACAAACACCATCAGCACCACCATCAGCGAGGAAAGCACCTGGTTGATGTAGCTGGTGAACTCGGTCAGACGGCCGTAGGTCAGACCGCCCTTCACCCCGGCGAGCGCGTCGCGGATGATGGTTGTAGAGCCGTGGCGCAGCGAAAAGAGCATACAGCCGTACATGATGAACATGATGATCGGCGAGATATAGATGATCAGACTCTGCGCCCGGATGTTTGCCTTTGCCACGTCGGTGTTGATTTTTTCAAACTGCGCCCGTTCATAGTCCTCGCGCACAAACGCTTTGACTACGCGCATACCGCTGATGTTGCCGCGCAGCGTGCCGTTGAAGGTGTCCATTTTGCCGAGCATCGCCTTAAACAGCGGCACGGCCAGCGCGCCGAGCACAACGAGCGTAATCACAATACCGGGCACGGCGTAATAGAACATCTTTGACATCTCGCCGCTGATCGAGATCGATTTTTTGAGCGCAACGCCCAACATGATGGGGCCCTTGAGAAACACCGAGAGCGTTGTGCTGAACAACGACTGGATGCGCGATGTGTCGCTGATTGTACGGGTAATCAGCGAGCCGACCTTGAATTTGTCGATATTGTCAAACGAGAGATCCTGCACCTTGTTGAAGATTGCCGAACGCATATTGGCGCCGAAGCCCATCGCGGAGATCGCCACGAAGCGCGCTGTGAAATAGCCCACGACCAGCGTCAAAAGCGTGTAGCCGAGCATTTCGAGCAGCAGCATATTCAGATCGTGCCGCACAAACGAATCGGTGCCGGCGTGATACATGATATAGTCGGTCACGCGGCCCATGATCTCGGGGAGCTTGAGTTCGATATAGACGTCGAACAAAATCGTAAACGGCGTCAAAAACGTCAAAATCCGGTAGCCCTTCAAAAACGACCAGAACATGGCGGCGCCGCGTTTGAAATTGCCTTTTTCCCGTTTGGGTTTTGCGGTCTTTTCTTTTTTAGCCAATCGGCATACCTCCTTGGGTGTTTGCTCTGCTTAGTGAATAAACGCGTTGGCAAAACCGAAATAGATCAGCAGCGACACCGCGTCTACGATGGTCGTAATCATCGGTCCGGCCATCAGCGCCGGGTCGAGCTTTAGCAGCTTTGCGATCATCGGCAGCGTGCAGCCGATGATTTTGGCGACCATAACGGCCGCAAGGATGGAAAGGCAGACCACAAAGATCACATTGTTGGCCGTGCCGCCGCCGGTGACAAGCCGCAGCAGCAGCATACGTCCGGCGTTGGCGATTGCCAAAACCACGCCGACCATCACGGACACGCGAATCTCTTTCCATAACACTTTGAAATAATCCTTGATCTGGATCTCGCCGAGCGCGAGACCGCGGATAATCAGGGTGGACACCTGGTTGCCCGAATTGCCGCCGGTGTCCATCAGCATCGGGATGCAGGCCGTCAGACCTGCGATGGTGGCGAGCTTGGCTTCAAAGCCTTCGATGATCTGGCCGGTAAAGGTAGCGGAGACCATCAGCACCAGCAGCCACACGATCCGGTTTTTGGCAAGGGTAAAGACGTTGGTTTTGAGGTATTCGTCCTCCGACGGACGCAGCAAAGCCATTTTTTCAAAGTCTTCCGTCGCCTCTTCGTCGATGATGTCGACGATATCGTCGATTGTGATGATGCCGACCAGCCGTTCCTCCTTGTCGACCACAGGGACCGACAAAAGGTCGTACTTTTTGGCGATGGACGCGACCTCTTCCTGGTCGTCCATCGTGGAGACATAGATGAGCTGCTCGTCGTCGGACATGATCTCGGTCAGCGGCGTGTCCTCGTCGTTGAGCAACAGCCGCCGCAGCGGCAGCGTGCCGACCAGATGGCGCTTGTCGTCGATGACGTAGCAGGTATAGATCGTCTCCTTGTCCACGCCTGTGCGGCGGATGGATTTGATCGCTTCGCCAACGGTCAGCCGGTCGTGCAGCTCGACCATTTCGATCGTCATGGCGGAGCCTGCGGAGTTGTCGGGGTATTCCAAAAACCGGTTGATGATCTCGCGCGTCTCCTTGTCGGTGTTGGCCAAAACGCGGCGCACCACGTTGGCCGGCACCTCTTCAAGAAAGTCGACCGCGTCGTCGACATACAGATCGTCCATCAGCCGTTCGATTTCCTTGTCTGTAATCATACGGACAATCGTTTCCTGGCTGTCGGGATCCAGATAGGCAAAAACGTCGGCGGAGATATCCTTCGACAAAATGCGGAAAACCGTTACGGTTGTTTTTTCATCGTCGACGTTCATAATAAACTCGGCGATGTCGGCGTATGCCATTTCGTTGAACTGCTCGCGCAGCAGGGCATACTGTTTTTCCTCCACCAAGCGGTGAAGCAGTTCCATAGTTTCTTCGTTCATGATTGCACCGACTTTCTGTCACGGTCACATACCGGACAGAAAAACGGCGCCTTGGCATACCGTATTTGTCCGGTCAGTGACGGATGTAGTTGTTTCTTCGCCCGTTAGGGCAACTGTCGCCGTCCACTGAAAACTCACCTCCCGGCAAAAATAGGGCATGCGAAAACAATATACCATTTTACGGTATTGTATATTATACAATCAACTGCCCCTCAAAGTCAAGAACGAAGAAAACTTTTCTCGCGCGCCGGTTCGTCCTTGCTTTTTCCGAAATTGTGTTGTATGATAAATATAAGCGCGGCGGTCCGCCGTCCGCATAACTTCAGCAAGGAGGCTGTTATGATGAATCTGATCAAATCCTTTTTTCTGCGCGCGTTTGCGCTGATCGTCTCTGTCGTGATGGTGCTCGCCGCCGGATTTGCAACCGGCGAGAGCTATGACGTGCGCGACCCGGAAAATTGCAAGCTCAACTTTTCCATCCTCTCCGACTCCCACATTGAAGCGAACAACTTTGCGCGTTACAAGGTCTATACCCACTGCCTGCAGGACGTGCGCAAAAACAAAAGCGGCAACGACGCCGTGATCTTCCTCGGCGACAACACGATGAACGGCCAGGTGCTTGAAAACACGCTGTTCCACGGCGCGGCAAAGATGCTGCTGCCGGGGCAGACGATTCTGCCGGTGGTCGGCAACCACGATATCGGCAACGGCCACGGCGATTACGCCAAGCTGCAAAACCGCTGGTACGACTATACCCGCGCATTTTTCGGCAAAGATCTCACGCATCCCTATTACTATGAAGTGATCGACGGCTGCTATTTCATCGTGCTGGGCATGGAGGAACAGCTCGTTTATGAGATGACGGTGACCGACGCGCAGTTTGCGTGGCTCGAAGACGTGCTGCAAAAAGCCGCCGGCAGCGGCAAACCCGTGTTTGTGTTCTCCCACTATCCGGCCGACGAAGCGCAGGACGAAAGCGGTAAAGAAACCGACCGTCTGGTCAATCTGCTCGCGGAATACAACAAAACGCACGACCTGTTCTATTTCTGCGGCCACACGCATATGCCGCTGTATCTGTTCTGGTCGTTCCACGACAGCGACGGCTTCCCCGAAATCTATTTGCCGCGTCTGACCGAGCTCAGCGGCGACAATGACGATGAGGTGTTCCGCAACACCGGCATCGGCATCGAAGTGGAAGTGTA
>CACWJV010000195.1 GCA_902761265.1 Oscillospiraceae bacterium
TCGGTGTGGCCCTGGCACGGCGCGTTGCCGACGATTTTGGCGTCAAATTTTTGGAACGAATCGTCGCGCGCCACGGAGCGCGAAACGACGTCGGCGCTCGCACCTTCGCCGTTGAGATTCACCACATAGGAGCTGATGGCGCGCTGGCTGCCGTGGGTCATCAGCCGTTCGCGAACCACCAGTTTGGCGCCGGCGTCAAGTTCGGCGGTGGTGGTGCGTTCGGTGTCGTCCACACCCTTGATTTGCACCATTTCCATTTCCACAAAGCTGTTTTCCTGCTGATACACCTCGGTACCCGGGTTGAGAATCCGCTTGCCGGTGCCTGTGCCGGAGCCGTAGTGCTTTTCGACATATTTGACGTGCGCGTTTTTGCCCACATAAAAGCGGTGGATGCCGTCGTGCTCCGCGTCCTGCGCGCCGCAGTTGTCGATTCCGCAGCCGGCAACGATCACCACGTCGGCGTCGTCACCGACAAAAAAATCGTTGTAGACCACTTCCTTGAGACCGGTCTGGGTCAGGACAACGGGAATGTGCACGCTTTCGTTTTTAGTGCCCGGCGCGATATGCACTTCAAGCCCGCTCACGTCCGTTTTGGACACGATCTCGATATGCTCCGTGGAGCGGCGTCCGGCGGACGCGCTGTTGGAGCGGATGTTATAAGCGCCTTCGGGCACGGTGTGGAGATCGGCGACCTCCATCAGCAGCCGTTTTTGGATTTCATCGAGTTTTACCACAGGTCGTCCTCTCCTTCCTCAAAGCCCGTTTTTTCACACCGGCGCACTGCGGCCGATGTTCCGATCAGCGTTGGCAAAACGTCTTCCTTGCTGCCGCGGCTGATGATCTCGCCGTCCCCCAAAACCACGATCTCGTCGGCGATATTGAGGATACGCTCCTGATGCGAGATGATGAGGATCGAGCTGTCTTCAATGGTTTCGCGCATGTGGCGGAACACTTCGATCAGATTTTGGAAACTCCAAAGGTCGATACCGGCCTCCGGCTCGTCAAACACGGATAATTTGCATTTGCGGGCGAGTACGGTTGCAATCTCGATGCGTTTGAGTTCGCCGCCGGACAGGCTGGCGTTTACTTCGCGGTCGATATACTCGCGCGCGCAAAGACCCACGGCCGAAAGATAGTGGCAGGCGGCGGCCACGCTGAGCGTGCGTCCGGCCGCGATGCGGATCAGATCGAGCACACGGATGCCCTTGAAACGCACCGGCTGTTGAAAGGCGAAACCGATGCCGCGCCTGGCGCGGTCGGTGATGCTTTTGTCGGTAATGTCCTCCCCTTCAAAGAAGATGCGGCCGCCGGTCGGGGTTTCGATGCCGGCTATGAGCTTGGCGAGTGTGGATTTGCCGCCGCCGTTGGGGCCGGTGACGACCACAAGCTTGCCCTTGGGGATGGTAATATCCACCCCGCGGATGATCTCCTTTTCCTGGCCGTCCGCGGCAACTTCAAAGGAAATCTTTTTGAGTTCTAACATGTTGTTTATTCCCTCGTTTCTGCGCAATACTTTTGACATTATATTATACTTTTCCCATTTTTGCAAGTCTTATTTTTAGGGCGGCCGGCACACGTCCGCCGGTGGTGCTTTTCGTCACAATGTCTAATTTTGCGCTTATTTTTTTTACTTGCATTTTGATGAACAAATTGTTACAATATATTGTAATATAAAAATGGATTTTTATGGACATTCGGCACCTGTGAAAGAGAGGATGCACATGGCACAAAAAACGGACGACGTTTTCCACAAGTCCACGTTTGACAAAATCTCGCCCGACAAGCGCGACAAGATTCTCAACGTGGCTGTTCACGAGTTTGCTTCCTGCGGCTTTGAAAACGCCAATATCAACACCATCGCAAAAAAGGCGGGCGTGTCGGTCGGCTCGCTGTATAAGTATTTCGATACCAAAAGCGATCTGTTTTTGACCAGTATCAACTACGGCATTGAAACGCTGGAAACGCTGCTGGGCGACGTGGTGGCTTCCGACGTGGATATCATGGAAAAGCTCGAGCGCATATTGCGCGCGGCCATCGAGTTTTCGCGCACCAACGACGTGATGATCAAGCTCTATAACGAATTTACCACCGAAAGCAACGCCGAGCTCGGGGAACGGCTGGTAGAAAAAATGGAGGCGCTGACCGCCCAGGCGTATAAGGACGCGATTATCCAGGGTCAGGTCGACGGCGAAGTGCGCGCCGATATCGACCCGGGTATGGCGGCGTTTCTGGTAGACAATCTGTTGATGAACGTGCAGTTTTCCTATGCCTGCGCGTATTATAAAGAACGGTTTCAATACTATGCCGGAGAGGACATCTTTGAAAAAGACGCATTCGTGATTGAAAACATTCTTCGATTCATCAAAGCGGCGCTCAAACCGCAAAAATATCCGGAAAGGAAAGATTTACTATGAAATACGCATTGGCTTATGACATCGGCACAACGGGTGTGAAAACCTGCTTGTTTGAAATCGACAGCAACATCCGCCTGATTGCAGGCGAAAGCGAGGGCTATCCGCTTTACGTTTTGCCGGACGGCGGCGCAGAACAGGATCCGGACGAATGGTGGAGCGCGATGTGCAACACCACGAAAGCGGTGCTCAAGACCACGGGCATTGATCCGAAGCAGATTGACGGCATTTCCTTTTGCTCGCAGGGACAGGGTCTTGTGCTGGTAGACAAGGACGGCAAACCCGTCCGCCGTGCCATGAGCTATATGGATCAGCGCGCGCGCAAGGAACTCAAGGAGGGTATGGCCAACGGCATTCAGATCGCCGGCGCAAACATCTTCAAGCTGATCCCCTCGCTGATCATCACCGGCGCGGTGTCGTCCTCCGTGAAGGACCCGATTTGGAAATACAACTGGGTCAAAAATAATGAGCCCGAAGCATTCAGCAAAGTCTACAAATGGTTTGACGTCAAAGAAGCGCTCATCTGCCGAATGACGGGCGAATTCATTATGACGCAGGACAGCGCGTTCGGTACGCTGCTGTATGATATCAAAAAGAAGGACTGGAGTCCGAAAATGTGCAAGATGGTCGGCGTCAATATCGACCATATGCCGAAGATCATCCGCTCCAGCGAAAAGGCCGGCACGCTCAGAAAGCAGGCGGCAGAGGAGCTTGGTCTTGTGGAAGGCATCCCCGTGTTCGGCGGCGGCATGGATGCGTCTTTGATCGGCGTGGGCGCGGGCGCGTCCTCGATCGGCAAAACCCACATCTATATGGGCACCTCCGGCTGGGTGTCCACGGTTGTTCCGCCCAAGGCGCTGGTTGACACCTCCGCCATGATCGCCGCGATCACCGGTGCGAGCGACAAGACCGCCAACTACTTTGCCGAGCTGGAAACCGCCGGCAAGTGTGTGGAATGGGTCAGAGACCATCTGGCGCTCGACGAAGTGGGCATCTATCTGAAAAAGCACGACGTCACCCAGACCGACGATATGGAACGCAAATACACGTCGCTGTATACCTATCTGCAGGACGTGATCAAAACGGTGCCCGCAGGTTCCAACGGCGTGGTCTTTACCCCTTGGTTCCACGGCAACCGCTGCCCGTTTGAAGACCCGAACGCCCGCGCCATGTTCTTCAACATGAGCCTCGACAACGGCAAGAGCGATCTCATCCGCGCCGTGGTGGAGGGCGTCTGCTTCCATATGCGCTGGTTCATTGAAGCGCAGGAAAAGAAGGTCAAGTGTTCCGATCCCGTCCGCTTCGTCGGCGGCGGCGCACTAGGCGAAACCACCTGCCAGATTCTTGCCGACTGCCTGGGCAGACGCGTGGAGACCGTGGCGTCTTCGCAAAACGTGGGCTCCGTCGGCGCGGCGGCGGTTGTGGCTGCCGGTCTGGGACTTGTGTCCGACGTGAGCGAGACGGAAAAGCTCGTCAGCGTGGAAAAGGTCTATGAGCCCGACCCGTCCGTGAAGGCCGTTTACGACAAGAACTATGCAGTTTATAAGCAGCTGTACAGCGCGAACAAAAAGAACTTCGCCATGCTCAACGGCTGAGGTTACGAAACCAAAACGCACCCGTTTCGGCGGGTGCATTTTTTGCGCTTATTTTGCAAGCTCGGCTTTGATCGCGTCTTCCATAACGGCCGTGCCATCCCGGGCAACAAGGAATTTGGTAAAGTTCCATTTGATCCGGCCGCTGTGAACGCTTTTGAGATAGGTATAAAGTTCCGATTCGCCGCTTCCGTTGACCTTGATTTTGGCAAAACGCGGAAACTTTGTGTCATACCGCAGCTTGCAGAACGCGTCGATTTTGTCGTCGCCGCCCGGCGCCTGAAACGCAAACTGGTTGCAGGGAAAGTCGAGGATCTCGAAGCCTTCGTCCCTGTGTGCTTCATACAGCGCTTCGAGCGCCTCATATTGCGGCGTGAAGCCGCATTTGGTGGCGGTGTTGACAATCAGCAGCACCTTGCCTTTGTATTGCGCAAGGCTGACCGGTTCGCCTTTGTTATCCTGAACGGTGATGTCATAGAGATTCATACAAACGTCTCCTTTTCATTTATAAAATTTTATAGTATAAAATATATCACAAAGACACAGTAATTTCAAGCGCTTTTTTGTTCTTTTATATCATTAATAGAAGTTTATATTTTTTTATAATTTCACAATTTATTCATTTCTGTAACACATAAGTAACAACCGGAGGCAGTAGAATAAATTTAAAAGGAGTGATTTTGCATGAGAAGAACCATTTCTGTATTTTTAACGTTCGCATTACTGCTCACATGTCTGATTCCGGCGTTTTCAGCAGCGGCGGCGAACTACACAGTTCCGATCAGCAATGTCGGCAAACGCGTGGTCGTCATGCTCTCCGGCGACGGCGACGCGCTCTATGACAAGGACGGCAACCGTCTGTTCAAATTTACCGATATGCTGACCCGTATCAACAACGCCACCGAAGTCAATAAAGACGAGGAAGAAGAGGAAGACAACAGCTCGCTTTATGAATCCATTGCCAACGTGCTCATGCCGTTTCTGGTGCAGGGTCTGCTGCGTGATGACTGGGATCCGTATTATGA
>CACWJV010000196.1 GCA_902761265.1 Oscillospiraceae bacterium
TGCGTCAGCGGCCGGTAAAGGTTCAGCACAAAGAACATGTCGTAGTCGCCGCCGGCAATCAATTGGTCGGCAAACCGGCCGAGCGCCACCGCGCCCTGATCGTCGCCGCCGATATCCATAACGACCTGCGTCTCTTTTTCCGCAATCGGGCGCATCATGGCCGCCGGCAGTGCGGGGATATCGAGGTTTGATCCGGCGTAGTCGGAGGAGATCAGCTCCACACCCGCCGCATCGAGTTCCTGCTGGCTGTCCTTCGTGCGGAAATACGGGTTGACGATATCGAGGTCGATGATCGACACACGGTCGTGCGTTTTACGCAGCTCGAGCGCAAAATTGACGGCGATGTTGGTTTTGCCGCTGCCGTAATGGCCGCAGAAGATGCTGATCCGTTTGTGCTCCATCTCCATCATCGCCTTTCACTCGTTCTGATTATTATACTACAACGGAAATCGTTCGTCAAGGTTTTAAAGCGTTAAAGCTGTAATTAGGGACCGGGAACCGGGGAGCAGGAACTGAGGGAATGGACGCCGCCTGCGGCGATGCGCCAAAGAAAGCCGAAAGGCGGATGTTTCTTTCAGAACAGCCACGCTTCCAATCGTGCCCCTAGTCGCTTGTCGCTAGTCCCTTGTCGCTAGAGTCCCTTGGCCCTTGTCCCTTGTCCCTTGCCCCTTATCCCCCGCTTACAGCTTGCTGCGGATAATCTTGCCGCTGATCGTCTTGGGCAGATCGTCGCGGAAGACCACGATGCGCGGGTATTTGTAGGGCGCGGTGTGATGCTTGACGTAGTTCTGGATCTCTTTTTTGAGCTCCTCGGTGCCCTCGGTGCCTTTGGTGAGCACAACGCTCGCCTTGACCACCTGGCCGCGCACTTCGTCCGGCGCGGCAGACACACCGCATTCCAGCACGTAGGGCAGCTCCATGATGACGTTTTCGATCTCAAACGGTCCGATGCGGTAGCCGGAGGATTTGATCACGTCGTCGATGCGGCTGACGTACCAGTAGTAGCCGTCTTCATCGCGCCACGCGGTGTCGCCGGTGTGATACATATTGTCGTGCCAGGCGGCTTTCGTTTGCTCCTCGTCACCATAATAGCCCATATACAGGCCGCACGGGATGCGTTTGTCGGTGCGGACAACGATTTCGCCCGTTTCGCCGTCCTGTACGCTGTTGCCGTCGGGATCGACGATATCAATATCGTACGCGGGGATCGCCTTGCCCATAGCGCCGGGCTTCGGCGTGGTGCCGATCAGGTTGCCGATCGTCAATGTCGTTTCGGTCTGGCCGAAGCCTTCCATAATCGTCAGGCCGGTCGCCTTTTTAAATTGATAGAACACCTCGGGGTTGAGCGCTTCGCCGGCCGTGGTGGCATACTGGATGGACGACAGGTCGTATTTGGACAGATCCTCCTTGATCAGCATACGGTACATCGTCGGCGGCGCACAGAAGGTGGTGATATTGTATTTTTGGAACATCGGCAGAATATCGGACGCGTGGAAGCGGTCGAAGTCATAGGTAAAGATCGCGCCCTCGCATTCCCACTGGCCGTAAAGTTTGCCCCAAAGCGCTTTGCCCCAGCCGGTGTCGGAGATGGTGAAGTGCAGCCCGTCGGTGCGCACGGTGTGCCAGTATTTGGCGGTGATGTAGTGGCCGAGGGCGTATTTATAGTTGTGGCAAGCGATCTTCGGGTAGCCAGTGGTACCCGAGGAAAAGAACATCACCATCGGATCGGAGCCGCAGGGCGTCTCGGCTGTACGCGGGAACGAGGAGCGGAACATGGTATATTCCTCTTCAAAGCTGTGCCAGCCATCGCGTTTGCCGCCGACCATGATCTTGACGGCCAGCGCGCCGACGGTCTCTTCGGCCAGCTCCACCTGATGGGCCGTATCGTCGTCCGCTGTGCAAAGAATGCCCTTGACACCGGCCTTTTCGAACCGGTATTCGAAGTCGTGCGAAAGGAGCTGATGGGTCGCCGGAATGGCGATGGCGCCGATTTTATGCAGCGCGAGGATGGAGAACCAGAACTGATAGTGCCGTTTCAGCACAATCATCACGCGGTCGCCCTTGCCGATGCCGAGGCTCTTGAGATAATTTGCTGTGCGGGCGGATTCGCGCTTCATATCCATAAAAGTAAAGCGGCGTTCGGTTTTGTCGTTGGCAATATGGAGCATCGCCAGCTTGTCCGGCTGCTTGTCCGCGATGGCGTCCACAATATCGTAGGCGAAGTTGAAGCTTTCTTCGTTTTTGAAATCGAGCGACAACAGCCGGCCCTTGTCGTCCTCTCTGGCGTCGATAAACGGATCGACAACGTAGTTTTCCTTTTGGGCAACGGCAAAGACAGCCTGCTCCATCTTTTCTTCGTCAACCTTCTGGTCTTCGGGCATGATGACCGCAAGGAAGTTGCAGGCCTTGCCGCCCAGCGCGATCATGCCGTGCGGGATGGAGGAGTTATAATAGATACTGTCGCCCTCTTCAAGGATCTCGGTGCGCGCGCCGACCTGCACTTTGAGCGTACCGCTCAAAACAAGGTCAAACTCCTGGCCGCCGTGGGTGGTGGTGTGGATCGGCTTGTTTTGCAGCTCGTCGGAATATTCGTAGGTCGCATAATAGGGCTTTGCAATTTTGTCGCGAAAGAGCGGGGCGAGCTTTTGGATCTCGATGCCGTCCTCTTTCGACGTGCGGATGCCCTGCCCTTTGCGCGTTACGGTATAGTTGGACAGATGGGCGCTTTGGCCTTCGAGGATATCGGTAATACCGATGCCGAACGCGCCCGCGCACTTATGGATAAAGGTAAACGGCAGATCCACCGTACCGGATTCGTATTTGCGGTACTGTTCTACAGTCAGCTCGGTTTTTTCCGCCATCTCGTCAACGGAAATGCCAATGATGCCGCGCATCTCGCGGATTCTTGTCGCGATCTGGCCGATCTCATTGGAAAAATGCTGTTCGCTCATTTTAACTGCCTCCTAAGATTATGATAGGAAAAATAAAAACTCGTCTCAAAGAAACTTTGAGACGAGTAGGTTATACCCGCGGTACCACTCAAATTGCGGCCGACAGCCGCCACTCTCGGACTCCAACAAGTCCTATGCATTCACGCTGCAATCACGGAAGATATCTACTCGCTTTCGCTTTCGGGTCTTCAGCTCGGAAGGGATGGGAACTTGAACAGCCGTCATACCGGGCTTGCACCAAACCCCGGCTCGCTGAAAGACGTCTCGTTCGTCCGTCTTCGTCATCGCTTTTAAAATGAGTATTAAATTGTTGGAAGAATATTAGCACTTTAACGCGAAAAAGTCAAGTGCTTTTTCAAAAAAGTTTGCAATCTTATTCAGAGAAACCGGATTCAACAAGCGAGACCAGCGCGTTGACCGCTTCTTCTTCGTCGGCGCCGCCGGCGATGATGCGGATATTCGTGCCGCCCATGATGCCCAGAGAAAGGACACCCAAAAGGCTCTTGGCGTTGACGCGGCGTTCTTCTTTTTCGACCCAGATCGAGGATTTGAACTCGTTGGCCTTTTGGATAAAGAAGGTTGCCGGACGGGCATGCAGGCCCACTTGGTTTTGTACGGTTACATCTTTCACATACATACTATCTATCTCCCAAAAAACGATGCTGAAATATAGGTTTCGGTTGCTTCATATTATATCACAAATCGCGACTTCGTCAACAGGAAAAACGGGGAAAAAATATTTTTGGTTGCAAGTCTAAACATTAACGGAAAATGAACAGCGAATTTGTGCAACTTCACAACATATAGGGCAAAGCTTCGAGCAAGATGCACAAGAGCAGTCATCAGTCGACAGTCAACAGTCGACTGTCGCGCCGATCTCCGATCGGCTTTTTTATCGTCCGCGCCCAGTCGATCGGCCCCTTCCGTCATCGCGCTTGTAGCGCGATGCCACCTTCCCCGAAGGGGACGGCTGCTTTGGTGGCTGCCTGCGGCAGCATTTGATTCGACGCTACGGGCGCTGTGTTTTTGAAAAAAACAATCCATCCGCGTAGGGGCGACCCCGCGTGGTCGCCCGGGAACCTATCCATCAATGATTCATGCACGGGCAATTCCCGGGTCGCCACATGG
>CACWJV010000197.1 GCA_902761265.1 Oscillospiraceae bacterium
ATACGCTGGCGCATACCGCCGGACAACTCGTGCGGGAACATCTTATAGACGCCCTCGCTGTTTGCGATGCCGACCATCTCCAAAAGCTCGATGGTGCGGGCTTTGATCTGTTCTTTGCTGCGGCCCTCTTCGTTGTGCAGCAGCAGCACTTCATCCACCTGGTCGCCGATGCGGAACACCGGGTTGAGGCTCGTCATCGGCTCCTGGAAGATCATCGACACATAATTGCCGCGCACATGCTGCATCACTTCGGTCGGCGTTTTGGCAATGTCGATCGCCCGATCTCCGAGGTTCAGTCGAATTTCGCCCTCCACAATCTGTCCCTGCGGACGCTGCAAAAGCTGCATGATGGAAAGACTTGTAACGGATTTTCCGCAGCCGGATTCGCCGACCACACCGATCGTTTTGCCGATCGGCACATCGAACGACACACCGTCCACGGATTTGACCGTGCCGACGTCGGTGAAAAAGTAGGAGTGCAGATTGTCGATCTCCAGCGTATTGTTCTTGTCGTGCATCGTCGCGGCGTATTCGCTTTCGGGCACGTTTTTGCGTTTGTGCTGTTTTTCAAACGCCTTGGTCACACGGCGGTTTTCCTTTGAAATGCGGCGTGACTCTTTGGCGGAAAGATAGCCTTCGCCTTTTTTCTTTGCCATATCTGTCCTCTCCTTTCTCAGCGTTTCATCTTCGGGTCAAACGCGTCGCGCAAACCGTCGCCGATGAAGTTGAATCCGAGCACGGTAATCAGCAAACAGATGCCGGCGGGGATCCAGATGAACCAATAGTTCGTCATGACGAAGGAGTTGTTGACGTCGTTGATGATATTGCCCCAGGAGGCAAACGGGAATTTGACGCCGAGGCCGAGGAACGACAGCGTCGCTTCGGTCAAAATCGTGGAGCCGAGGTCCATCGTGCAGATGACGATGAGCTGCGGGATCACGTTCGGAATCAGATGGTGGAAGATGCGGCGCGGAATGCTGATGCCGCACGCTTCGGTGGCGGTCATAAATTCCTGCTCGCGCAGCGAAAGGATCTGGCCGCGGATCAGTCTTGCGATGCCCGGCCAGCTCAAAAAGCCGAGAATCAGCATCAGATACAGCATACGGATGCGCGGCTCCACCTGCATCGCGTCCATCGCGGCGCCGAGGATGATAATCAGCGGGGTGGAGGGGATGCAGTAGAACACGTCGACGATACGCATGATCAAATTGTCGACCCAGCCGCCGAAATAACCGGAGATACCGCCAAACAGCACGCCCAGGAACGCGGCGATGAACACAACGATAAAGCCGATGACGAGCGACACACGGCCGCCGTACATCAAACGGGTGAGCATATCCATACCGTTGCCGTCGGTGCCGAGCAGATGCGCCTTGCTCGGTGCGCCGTAGGTGTCTTTGACATAGGTGCTCTTATCCTGCAAAATATTCCAGGTCATGGAATCCGGCTTGTATTCGAGCGCATAGACGGCTTCTTCGCCGCTTTCGTCGGTGAAACGGAACTCTTCGTCCTTGTTGTTGATCGCGTCTTCGAGCCGCTCTTTGAATTCACGGGTGATGTTGATGCCCGGCTCAGCAGCCTGCACAATAAAGCGGCTGATATAGGCGACGTCCTTGCCGTCCAGCGTGACGTTGCCGTCCTGATCGATCTCATACTCTTTGCCGTCCAGCGTGAACAGACCGCTGCTGTTGGTGTAGCATTCCAACGCCGTACGCTTGAGCGCATAGGGTACGGTGCTGCCGTCGTCCGGGGCGTTGACGATATCCTGATAAGCGATGGCGAGCTCGGTGCCGTCGGCGGAGATGGCATAGAAATCTTTGCCGAGTTCCTCTATCTTGTAGTCGACACCCTGATACTCGAAGCTGTCCTTCTTTTGGTTATACGCAAGTTGGAACTTCGCCTGCAGCGTGGAGCTGAACGATTGGCCGTCCGCGCTTTGATAGCGGAAGACCTTGTTTTCCGTAGCGGAAACGTAGTTCTTTTTCATATCGGTGTAGGTGTAAAAGATCTCGTCTTCGCCGTAGGGGCTGATAAAGCCGCCCACAAACGAGAACACGAACATCACAATCAGCATGATAAGCCCCACAACCGACAGCGTGTTGCGGAAAAAGCGCTTGGCAACCAGCGCGCCGGGCGAAAGCACCTTGACGCGGCGGTCGTCGTTGAGAGAATAGGTTTCCTTTTGCTCGGGAGCCGGCGCATTGGTTTTTTCGTTTTTGTCACTCATGTGTCAGCCCTCCTTTAAGCGATACGCACGCGCGGATCGACCACAGCGTACAGAATGTCGGAAATCAGGTTGCCCAGCAGTGTCAGCACCGCCAGGAACGTCAGGTAGAACATCGAAAACGGAATGTCGCCGATGACCATCGCGTAATACGACGCGTATCCGATGCCCGGGATGCCGAACATCTGCTCTGTAATCAGCGCGCCCGAAAACAGACCGGGCAGCGAGCCGCCGATGATGGTGACCAGCGGGATCAGCGTGTTGCGGAACGCGTGGTGATAGATGACCTTGCGCTCGGAAAGACCCTTGGCGCGGGCGGTGCGGATGTAGTCGGCGTTGAGCACTTCCAACATATTCGTGCGCACATAACGCATCAGCGAACCGATGGATACGATCGTCAGCGTCACGATGGGCAGCACAAGATGGTTCGCCTTGTCCATAAACTGGCCGAAGGGCGTGAGCTGGTTATAGTTCCGGCTGACCAGACCGACCAGATCGAACCAGCCGAGCTTGACCGAAAAGAAAAGCTTGAGCAGCGTCGCAAAGAAAAACGACGGCAGCGAAATACCGATCAGCGCGAACGTGGAGATCGCGTAATCCGTGCGGGAATACTGCTTTGTGGCGGCAATGACGCCGAGCGGCACGGCGATGATGATCTCGAAGAAAAACGAGATCGCGCCCATAATGAAGGAGAGCCACACGGTGTCGTTGAATTTTTCAACAACCGGTACCGTGTACTTCCACGATTCGCCGAAATTGCCGGTAAAGAAATCTTTGACCCAACTGAAATAGCCGGCAAAGATATTCTTGTCCAGTCCGTACATCGCGTTGAGCTGCGCCAACCACTCCTCGTAGGGTTTGGCGCCCGGGGCGGTCGAAAGCTGGATGGCCCGCGATTCCACAAAGGAGCCTGGCAGACAGCGCATGATCAGATAGATGATGAATGTTACGCAAAACAAAATCAGCACTGACAGCGCCAGACGCTTCAAAATAAACTTGCGCATGGGATCACTCCGTTTTCATTTGGTTTCTTATGTCCATCATAGACATATCCGGCACCCGGCAGTGACGGGTGTCGGATATAGCTATGAACCGATGCACAGGGATCACCGCCCTTGCGGGCGGCGATCCGGTTGCGAAAAAGGGTTATGCCATTTCGATGGTTTCCACTTCGTTCATCCAGCTCCAATACGGGGTCATATCGGGCGTGAGGGTGTCAACCTTCACACGCTGGGTGGACACGGTGTAAACTTCAGAACGCTGATAGATGGGGATCTCAACGGCCCAATCCATCACGATTTCCATCGCAGCCTTGTACAGACCCTTTCTGTAGGTCTGGTCGCTGGACTTGCGGGCGTCAAGGATGAGCTGGTCAAGTTCTTTGTCATAGATGCCGTAATAATTCGTGGAGCCCTTGCTGTGATAGATCTGATACATGTCGGGATCGCTCGTTGCGCCCCAGGCAGCGCACCAGATTTCGGCCTGGCCGCTCTGATAGGAAGCATACAGGTCGCTCGCCTGCGCGATATCGTTGACGGTCAGGGTGAAGCCGATCGTCTTGAGCGCGTCGGAAGCGGTCTTGAGAAGCAGGAACGACGGATGGTCGCCGCTGCCGCCTGCACCGATATTGACGGTGTATTCCAGCTTTGCGCCCTTCGGAGCGGAAACGAGTTTGCCGTCCTTCACAGTGTAGCCGGCCTTTTCAAAGAACGCAAGTGCAGCTTGCAACGCAGCTTCATAGCGCTGTTCGGCGGTCATCTGTGCGGTGTAGATCGGATTGCCGTTCACGTCGACGGAATAAGCCGGTGGAGGAGATCGGGTAGTTGATGACAGAAGCGGTCTCGCCGTAATAGGAGTCGATCGCCTCGTCGCGGTAAGCCGCGATCACGGTTGCGATGGCCTTACGCAGATTCTTGGAGGCGTCGGAATCTATCTTGCCGTTGACGGAAACGTTCTTGGAGTTCATGGCAATGTAGCCGTAGCCAAGGAAGTCATACAGCTTCGTGGTAATCACGTCGCCGGTGATGTTGCCGCCGTTGTAGGATTCGATCTGCGAGACAACGTCCTTGGAATAGGACGGGTCGGAGATGTCGAAGGTGCCGGCTTCGATGCCGGGTACCTTATCGTCGTCCTGGGTTTCCAGGAACTGGAGATACTTGGTCTTCGGTTCGCCCTTGAAATAATCCTTGTTGGATTCGAGATAAACGATACCGTTGGTATAATCGCTGAACGTGTATGGACCTGCGCCGAGCGGCTTCGTGGTCTTCGCACGGATGGAGGAAAGGTCGCCCTTCGGGAAACCGAACTGGTTGTTGTCGTAATCATACGCGTCCTTGCTGCCGTAGTAGTGCAGCGGAGCGATGGAAACGCCGAGCTGATAAATCATGTTTGCGGAAACTTCGGTGGAGGTCACGCGCATGGTGTAATCGTCGATCTTTTCAATACCTTCGATGTTTGCGGCGGAGTTACCGGTCTGCACGCCGGCCTGATAGTCCGCCCATGCGTCGCCGAGCTCTGCTTCCATTGCATCCGTGAAACCGAGGTTGCCTTTTTCAGCGTTGATGCCGTCATCGGACACATCATAGCCGTAGGTTTCAACGATGGTCTTGAAGAAATCGGCTTCCGTTGCGTCGTCCGCAAGATCGTAGCCCCAGTTGGCGGCCCAGGTCTTGACGGAATCCTCTTCGGTGTTGTAGCCTGCGTCAAGCAGATACTGACGGATGCCGTCGACAAATGCCACACCGGCCTTGTCAAACGCAGCCCAGAAGGCGTTGTACTGCTCTTCGGTGAAGAAGTCGTTGGCTTCATACTTGTCCGGACCTGCCGCAAGGATCAGGTTCATGCGGGATTCCATACCGCTTCTGTATGCTTCCATGCCTTTGATCGGCTGGCTGTACAGGGTGGAGGAACCGTCATAGGTCGGGTCGCTGAGGACGTACATCGAGAAGATAACGTCGTCGATGGTGACAGGTTCACCGTCGGAGAACACAAGGTCGTCGCGCAGCTTGATATCATAGGTGACAGTGCCGTCGGCATTTTCGGTCACTTCGATATCGCTCGTGCCCTTGTAGGTGTAGTCCGTGCCGTTGTAGGAACGGGTTTCACCTTCAATACCCTTGAGCACCGGTGCGCCCACACGGTCCAGATCAAGCACATTGAACTGGGTCATGGCGACCACGTTCATGTCCTCGGCGCTGGCGGCAAAGAACGGGGAGAACTTGCCTTCAAAGTGGTTCGAGGAAACGACCAGGGGTTTGCTGTTCGAACCGCCGCCGTTGCCGCACGCCGCAAAGAGCGACAGGCAAAGCACCGCGGTCAGAACCAGCGCGATGATTCGTTTTGCATTTTTCACAGAAAAACACTCCTTTTCTTTTTGGACGGATTCGCCGCCCGCGATTTTTATAATGACAGCCTTCGCTGCAATTACCTGAACACGCGCAATACCAAGGTATTGCATG
>CACWJV010000198.1 GCA_902761265.1 Oscillospiraceae bacterium
TGGATCCGAAGGATGTGCAAAAGGCGGGTAAGTTTACGCGGTTTATCTGTTTCCTTTGTCCGCTGATCGGCGCAATCATCTATATGATCCGCGCAAAACAGGGCGAAACCGGCAAAAAGCGTTCCGTTGCGAACGCCACCATGTCCGGCGTTTGCCTCTATCTTATCATCGGCATTCTGTTTGTTGTCAAAAAATCCATGTTTTAACGTAGATAGAAAGGACTTGATACTATGAAAGAAATCACCAAAGATATGCTCATCGGCGACATTTTGGACGCGGACAGAGGCACCGCCATGTTCTTCTTTGAAATGGGTATGCACTGCCTGGGCTGTCCCGCATCGCGCGGTGAAACGGTGGAGGAAGCGTGCATGGTGCACGGCGTCGATCCCGACACGCTGGTCGAAACGATCAACGAATATCTCGCTTCCAAATAAGAGCGCGGCCGCCTTTTTAAGGCGGCAGTTTTCTTCCAAAGGAGAATCCTATGTCCAACCAACTTGACGTGCGGCTGCAGCTTGTGGCGTCGTTTGTGCGGCCGGGCAGCGTTGTGGCCGATATCGGCACCGACCACGCCTATCTGCCGGTGCAGCTTGTAAGATCGGGCGTTTGCCCCGGAGCGTATGCGTGCGACCTGCGGGAAGGCCCGCTGCAAAACGCAAAGCAAACCGTTGCGGCCGCCGGGTTGTCCGCAAAAATCAAAACCGTTTTGTCCGACGGGCTGGACGCGCTGGACGCAAACTGCGCCGACGACGTGATCTTTGCCGGGATGGGCGGCATTCTGATTGCCGAACTGCTCTCGCGTGCCGCGTGGCTGAAAAACTCGGACGTGCGCGTGATCGCCCAACCGATGAGCCACGCCGAGGATGTGCGGCTGTGGCTGTTTCAAAACGGGTTTACCATCGACAAGGAAGCCGCCATCTTTGACCGGCACCACGGCTATGTGGTGCTCGCGGCGCATTATACAGGCAAAGAGACCGCCTACACGCCCGCAATGCCCTACAGCGGCACGCTGTTCGGCAAGGACGATCCGGCGGCAAAGCGGCTGCTTTCGTTGCAGTTGCAACGGC
Source organism: Oscillospiraceae bacterium (assembly GCA_902761265.1). GTDB lineage: Bacteria > Bacillota > Clostridia > Oscillospirales > Acutalibacteraceae > UBA6857. Next base: position 1,068 of record CACWJV010000198.1, read on the forward strand.
TCAAAAAACGCCGCGACGCGCTCCAAAACGCGCAAAGCGACCCGGCGGAAACGGCGCGGCTTTGCGCTGTGATTACTGATTTTGAACGGAGGATGCAATATGATAACGCTCCAGACACTGTCTGATTTTCTCAATCAGATCGCACCCTACAATACCCAGTGCAGTTGGGACAACTCCGGCCTTTTGGTCGGCGACCCGGACGGGGCGGTGCAGTGCGCGGCGTTCGCGCTCGATCTGACAACCGAAACGCTGCAGCAGGCGATCGACTGCGGCGCGGATGTGCTCATCACGCACCATCCGGTGATTTTCAACCCGAAGCGCAATCTGCTTTTCGGCGACCCGGTCTATGCGCTTTGCAAGAGCGGACTTGCCGCAATCAGCGTCCACACGCCGTGGGACTGCGCAGCGGGCGGCGTCAACGATGTGCTTTGCGAGCTGCTCGGACTGGTTCATACAACAGGCGTCGCGTCGGACGAAACGGCGCTGCCGATGGCACGCATCGGCGACATTGCGCCGTGTGCGCCAAAGGATTTTGCAAAACAATGCGCCCGCGCCCTCGGTACGACCGTGCAGCTTGTAAAAGGGCGCGAAACGATCCGGCGCGTGGCCGTTTGCGGCGGCGCCGGGATGGACTTTTTTTTCGACGCGCTCGCGCTGGGCGCCGACGCGTATTTGACCGGCGAAGCGAAGCACCACGAGCTTTTATTGGCGGCGGACTGCGGCAAAACGCTGGTTGTGGGCGGCCATTTTGCAACCGAAACGCTGTCGATGGCGGCGCTGCAAAACCGTGTGCAAACGGCATTTCCGACGCTGCAAACGGTGCTGCTTCGGCAACCGGCGCCCGTCAGCTTTATCAGTGAAGAAGGATGATCCATGGCACTTGACGGATACTTTTTATCAAAACTCAAAGACGAACTGCTTTCCCGCGCCGTCGGCACAAAGATCGACAAAGTCCAGCAGCCGTCGAAGGACGAAATACTTTTGACGCTGCGCCGCAAAAGCGGCAGCGAAAAGCTGCTGATCTGTGTGCGCGCGGACGCGCCGCGGGTGCATTTCACCGTCCAAAACGCCCAAAATCCGACCCAGCCGCCGATGTTTTGTATGCTCCTGCGCAAATACCTCACAGGCGCAAAGATCACAAATGTGCGGCAAATCGGGCTGGACCGGCTGTTGTTTTTCGATCTGGACGCCACAACCGAAATCGGCGACAAAACGACGCTGCAGCTTTGCGTCGAAACGATGGGCACGTATTCGAATCTTATCCTGATCGCCGCGGACGGCAAGATCATCGACGCCGCCAAACGGATCGACTTTGCCGCGTCGAGTGTGCGGCAGATTTTGCCCGGCCTGCCCTATGTGCTGCCGCAGCAGCAGGGGAAGCTGAACCTTGAAACCGAAACTGCCGACGCAGTGGCACAGGCGATTTTTGCAAAGGGCGGCAAGCTGCTGAGTTCGGCGGCGCTGCAAACCGTGCAGGGCATTTCGCCGCTGATTGCGCGCGAAATCGCGTACCGCTGCACCGGGTCGGATGAAACCGTTTCGGCGCTGACCGACGCCCAAAGGGGCAATCTGACGGCGGTTTTGCAGCAGATGAAGCAGGCGCTGCACCGCGATCCGGCGTGCTATATGGTGCTCGACGACGCCGGCGCGCCCAAAGAGATCGCGTCGATGCATATCTATCAGTACGACGGCGTGTTCCGGGGCAGGGATTATGACAGCGCGTCGGCGCTGCTTGACGATTTCTACCGTGAACGCGACCGGGCGACGCGGCTCACCCAGCGCGGGCACGAACTGTTTAAAACGCTCCACACCCTCACGGAGCGCACGGCGCGCCGGTTGACGGTACAAAAAGAAGAACTGCGCCAAAGCGCCGACCGCGACAAGTATAAGCTTTGGGGCGAACTGATTACGGCGAATCTGCATGCTTTGCAAAAAGGCAGCAGCACCTATACCGTTGAAAACTACTATGATAATATGACGCCATTGACGATCCGGGTGGATCCCGCGCTCGATCCGCTGCAAAACGCCAACCGGTTTTATAAGGAATACCGCAAAGCGAAGACCGCCGAAGAAGTGCTCACCGAACGGATTGCCCGGGGCGAAACGGAGCTGCAATATTTCGACACCGTGCTCGACGCGCTCAGCCGCGCCGACACCGAACAGGAGCTGTTTGCGATCCGGCTGGAACTGAGCGATGGCGGCTATCTGCGCAAAAAGAGCGGCAAAAAGCAGCCGCGGCAAAAGCCGCTGCCGCCCATCGAATGCCGCTCGGGCGACGGCTACCGGATCCTTGTCGGCCGCAACAACGCCCAAAACGATCAGCTTTCGCTCAAAACCGCAAACAAGCGCGACTGGTGGTTCCACACCCAGCAGTCGCCCGGCTCCCATGTGATTTTGGAAACCGTCGACGGCGAAGCGAGCGATCAGGCGATGGAGGAGGCGGCGATGCTGGCGGCGTATTTCAGCCGGGCGAAGGAGTCTTCGCTGGTGCCGGTGGACTACACGCGGGTCAAACAGCTCAAAAAGCCCGTCGGCGCAAAGCCGGGCAAGGTGATCTACCACGAATACTATACGATGATCGTGACGCCCGACAAGGAGAAGTGCGAAGCGATGCGCGTGTAGCGCCGGGCTTTACATACATGCGTGAATGAAACATGAGTGAACGACGTTTCCTAACTTTTTCCTACTTCATTTTTCATAAACTTTTTTTATGATAAAAATAGTAATCTCATGCACGAAAACCCGGAAAAAGCCCACCGTTAGGGCGTTTTCCGGAGTGAACGACGCGTGAATGACGCGTGAATGACATTTCTCTTTCACTCTTTTCCCACAGAAAGAACCACTGCCGACCAATCCATTATTCATTTCAATTCCCTCGGCCCTCGGAGTCTCGCCTGCCGTTCTCGGCTCCCGCCTCGGTCGTTGCTTCGCTTCGCGAGGTGTCCACTGGACACCCGCAA
>CACWJV010000199.1 GCA_902761265.1 Oscillospiraceae bacterium
ATTATCATCACCTAAAATGATCAAACCGGTGCCGAATCCACCGCAATCACCTGAAGACCCATGATGCTGCTGTGTGCAAGTGTATTTGGTTTTTACTGTTCCGCTGAAAGCGGCAACAATCGTTGCACCGGCTATACTGCCATCGGAAATATCAATCGCACTATTACTATGATAGCCTTGTGATAATGCCGTATGTCCCGGAACCGGCCAAACCAATGTTGCCGCGCTGCTTGTAAAAGCAAATGCGCATGCCAGCATCACAAAGGCAAGTAAGATGGATAAACACTTTTTCATTCGTTTCATAAAAACAACTCCTTTGTTTTTTCTTTACTATATCACACTTTTTCAAAATAGTCAACCACTTGGTACACTACTAAATGGTTAATTATATTTCAGGTGCATCTGTGATAGACTGAAACCGGGTGATGAAAATGATTCAAATGCGTGTACAAGAACTGTTGAACGAAAAGAAAAAGACCCGATACTGGCTCGTAAAGCAGATGCAAACGACCTACAAAACCGTCAACAAAATCTGCGACAATACACTGACAGGACTACAGTTGGACACCATCGAAAAGCTGTGTTCAATTTTGAATTGTCAACCGAATGACCTGTTTAAAATTTCAAATCAATAAACCGTCTATTAGAGGAACCATTCAGCTTTTTCACGCTTGCTATCAAACCCAAAACATGCTATCAAACCCAAAACATGCAAATATCTTGATTTTTTCATCGAAATATCTTATAATAACATTGGGTGGTCTTTATGATGGAAATACGCTATTCCAAAGCTGCAATTCGTTTTCTTTCAAAGCTCGATAAAAAATCCGTCACACGAATCCGAACAGCCATTCAAGGGCTGACACAGCAACCGCCGATTGGCGACATCAAGCAAATGCAGGGCTTTGCAGATCAACGCAAGCGTCTGCGCGTCGGTACGTGGAGGGTCATTTTCCGATACGACACAGACGGTATCATTGATGTTTTGCTTGTGCTCGACATTGGCAATCGCGGAGATATTTATAAGTAAGGAGGATACCGCCATGTCAAATATTGCAATGGATACCGCAAAATTGATCGATATGCTGCCGGAACAGGATCAGGCGTTTGCCTATGAATTTGTGAAAAAGCTCATCCTTGCATGGGATCCTGACTTTACCAAACTGACGCCGGAAGAGGCCGCCAAATTAAAGGATGCCGAAGAGAGCGGCTTTGTTGCCGAACAGGATATCGACTGGTCACAAATCGGCCAGTAATGCAAAAGAATACAGCAGATGCAGTACGCCGCAAGGAATGCTGCATCTGTTTTTGTTTGTTTTGCAAAACCGCTACATTTTGCTTTTTTATATTGCGAAAGCTTCGATCCTGTGCTATAATAAATTGATTATCCATCCCCGAAGGGAGATTGACCTATGGCAGTCCCGAAAGAAAATATCCGCAACTTTTCCATCATCGCCCATATCGACCACGGCAAGTCCACGCTCGCCGACCGGCTGCTGGAGCTGACCGATTCCGTGGCAAAGACGTGGACTTCAACTATGAAGTGTCGCGCTCGCTCGCCGCGTGCGAGGGCGCGGTGCTGATTATCGACGCGTCGCAGGGCATTGAGGCGCAGACGCTGGCGAACACGTATCTCGCGCTCGATCATAATCTGGAATTGGTGCCGGTCATCAACAAGATCGACCTGCCCGCCGCCGACCCCGACCGTGTGGCCGCCGAGGTGGAGGACGTGATCGGGCTGGACTGCTCTGTGGCTCCGCGCGTGAGCGCCAAAACGGGCGAAAACGTGGAGCAGGTGCTCGAACGGATCGTCGAGGATATCCCCGCCCCCGAAGCGAACGACGACGCGCCCCTGCGCGCCCTCATCTTTGACTCGATCTATGACAACTATAAAGGCGTTATCGTCTACGTCCGCGTGATGGAGGGTACGCTCAAGGCCGGCGAAACGATGCGCATGATGGCGACCGGCGCGGAATTTACCGTTGTCGAAGTCGGCTATATGCGCGCGCAAAGCATGGAGCCGTGCGACGTGCTGTCTGCCGGCGAAGTGGGCTATATCACCGCTTCGATCAAAACCGTGCGCGACGCAAAGGTCGGCGACACCGTGACGAAAGTGCAGCGTCCGGCGTCTGAGCCGCTGCCCGGCTACCGCAAGGTGAACCCGATGGTGTTTTGCGGCATCTATCCCGCCGACGGCGCCGATTATGAGGCGCTGCGCGACGCGTTGGAAAAGCTGCAGCTCAACGACGCGTCGCTGTCGTATGAACCCGAAACGTCGGGCGCGCTCGGCTTCGGCTTCCGCTGCGGTTTCCTCGGACTGCTGCACCTCGAAATCATTCAGGAGCGGCTCGAGCGCGAATATCTTTTGGACCTTGTGACGACCGTGCCGAGCGTCATCTATAAGATCCATCTGCGCGACGGCTCTGTGGTAGAGGTGGACAACCCGACCCACTACCCCGACCCGGCGGACATTGATTTTGCCGAGGAGCCGATCACCAATGCGCACATCTACGCGCCGGCGGACTATGTGGGCGCGATTATGGATCTTTGCCAGGATCGCCGCGGCGTGTTCAAGGATATGACCTATATCACAAAAGAGCGCGTGGATATCCACTACGAACTGCCGCTCAACGAGATCATCTATGACTTTTTCGACGTGCTGAAATCCCGCACACGCGGCTACGCGTCGTTTGACTACGAGATGGCCGGCTATCAGCGATCCAATCTGCAAAAGCTCGATGTGCTGCTCAACGGCGACATGATCGACGCGCTGTCGTTTATCATCCACAACGACAAGGCGATGGCCCGCGCGCGGCGGATTGCCGAACGGCTCAAGGAAACGATCCCCAGACAGATGTTTGAGATCCCGATCCAGATTGCAATCGGCTCCAAGGTGATCGCCCGCGAGACCGTGCGCGCCATGCGCAAGGACGTGCTTGCCAAATGCTACGGCGGCGATATTACACGTAAGAAGAAGCTGCTTGAAAAGCAGAAGGAAGGCAAAAAGCGTATGCGCCAGTTCGGCACGGTGGAGGTGCCGCAGGAGGCGTTTATGGCGGTGCTCAAGCTCGACGAAAACACATGAACGCCGGGCTGTATCTCCATATCCCCTTTTGTCTGTCCAAATGCGACTATTGCGATTTTTATTCGCTTTGCGCAAACGACGATACGATGGACGCCTATCTTGCCGCGCTGAAAAAAGCGCTGCGCTTTTGGGGCAGCCAGAGTGCGGACACGTTTGACACGGTCTATGTCGGCGGCGGAACCCCGTCCGTGTTCGGCGCCGGGCGGCTGACCGAAACGCTCGATCTTGTGCGCCGGTCGTTTCGACTGACAACCGACGCGCAAATCACGGTGGAGTGCAACCCGTCGTCGGTGACGAAAGAGCTTGCAGACGCGCTGTCGGTTGCGGGCGTCAACCGCGTGTCGCTGGGGCTGCAGTCCGCGGTGGCAGCGGAACGCGCGGCGCTCGGCCGCCGGTCAACGGTCCGGCAGGCGGAGACGGCGCTCACGCTGTTTCGAAACGCCGGCATCGACGATCTGTCGCTCGATCTGATGCTCGGCATCCCCGGGCAGACGCCGCAGTCGCTCAGGGAAAGTCTGCGGTTTCTTGAGGGCACCGGCGTGCAGCATGTGAGCGCGTATCTGTTGAAGCTTGAAGAAACCACGCCGCTGTTTGCGCGCAGAGCCACGCTCTCTTTGCCCGACGAAGACACGGTGTGCGATCTTTATTTGCAGGCGGCGAACGCGCTCGAGCAGACGGGGCTGCGGCAGTATGAGATTTCGAACTTTGCCGTCCCCGGCTTTGAAAGCCGCCACAATCTGCACTACTGGCTCTGCGAACCCTATCTCGGTATCGGCCCGGCGGCGCACTCGTTTTTGGGCGGCCGGCGGTTTTACTATCCGCGCGACCTGCGTTCGTTTTTGCAAAGCGACGCGCCGGTCTTTGATTGCATCGGCGGCGACAAAGCGGAGTTTTGCATGCTGCGGCTGCGGCTGACCCGTGGACTTAGCGACGCGGCGTTTTATGCACGGTTCGGTGAACATTTGCCAAAAGAGATGTTCACCGCGGCAAAGGCGTTCGCACGCCACGGCCTTTTGACGGCAGACGGTGACACAATCGCGCTGACGAAGAACGGCTTTCTGGTGTCGAACGGTGTGATCGGAAAGCTGATATCAACATTATAATACGCAATACAGGAGTGTTAGATATGAAACTCGGAAGATTAAATGAAGTCGAAGTTCGAGATTTATGGAAACATGAACAGTATGATTTTTCAGAATGGCTTTCCAAGCCTGAAAACATCGAATACATTAATGATATAATAGGCTTGACATTGATTGACATTCAAAAAGAAGCAACTGTAGGCGATTATCGTTGCGATTTGTTCGCCAAGGATGAAACAACTGATACACATGTGGTAATTGAAAATCAGTTAGAAGCCTCAAATCACGATCATTTAGGAAAGATTATTACATATGCTTCCAGTTTGAAAGCAACTGTTATCATTTGGATCGTTAAGAAAGCGCGAGAAGAACATCGAGCGGCGATTGAATGGTTGAATAACAACACCGTAGAGAGTATTGGCTTTTTTTTAATAGAACTACATGCTTATAAGATTGGCGATTCCCTTCCTGCGCCAAAGTTTGAAGTCATTCAGCAACCTAATGATTTCATTAAAGCTAATAAGAATACAGCCCTTAACAAAGAAGAAAGCCAAATAGCTGTCGAACGCAAGGCGTTCTGGACATTGTTTAATGAAAGAGTTGTTGCCGCCGGAAAACCCTTCAGCATTCGAAAACCGCCTTCAGACTTTTGGTATAATATTGCTATTGGAACAAGTCAGGCATACATTTGTATAAATCTTGTTAATAAAGATAATCAAATTGTTTTGGAACTTTATATTAATGATAACAAGGAACTGTTTGACAGTTTGTATAGTTGTAAAGACGAGATTGAAAGCAAATTAGACATGCGTTTCCAGTGGAATCGCCTCGACAACAAGAAAGCTTCTCGAATAAAGTACTTTATACCCGGGTTAAACTTTGATGATCACTCAAACTATGATGCACTGATGGATGAGATCATCGAAAAAAGCGTTCGAATGAAAAAGGTTTTTCGTGATTATATTTCTTGATCTCAAATCCCGGTCGACCACACAGGGTCGCCCCTGCACGATATATTCCGAACAGCACTCTTTCTTTCCATTCTTCATTCTTCATTCTTCATTCTTCATTTTTCCCCTCGGCCCTCGGCCCTA
>CACWJV010000200.1 GCA_902761265.1 Oscillospiraceae bacterium
CGTCCAGTTTGCCGTGTAGCTGCGGTTGCCCGTGCTGCCCTTGGCGATGGTAACGCTTGTATTCGTATCGCCGGTCAAACCGGTGCCGCTCCAACCCTTGAACGTGTAACCGGTCTTAGTCGGATTGTTCAGCGTAATGGCGCTGCTTTCGACGGTATAGGACGTCGGGTTGGCCGTCGAGACTGTGCCGCCGACGAGCGTATAACTGATGGTATAGGTGATCGGTGTCCACTGCGCATACAGTGTTATAGTTGCTCCGTTTGTTGCAGTAAGATTCTTCACACTTTGGCTATTGGAATAGCTTGTGCCGGAACCATCAGCCTTTGTATTCCAACCGTTGAAATCATAGCCGGTTCTGGTAAAACCATTTGCGGTCAGGTTCTTCGCAGTATCATAAGTGTGTGAAGAACTCGCTGTGGAACCGGACGTGGCGCCGTTGCCATTATATGCAACTGTGTAGGTGTTGGGGGTCCAAGTAGGATACAAGAACAGAGAACCGCCTTTTGATGTGCCAAATCCAGCACTACTTGTGCTCGTTAAGCTGCTGCTCGGCGTACCGCCGGGCGTAGTTGCGCCTGCCCAACCCGTTTGTGTATAACCTGTGCGTGCGTAATTCTTCGTACTAGGCGCAGCATCATTATTACTTGCATTCATCCGCGTAGTCGATGAACAGAAATACGTATCATTTGATGAACTCACATCATTCAAATAATCTCTCCACGTCGCGTAGCTCCAAGGATACTTACCATTCGTTGTGTTGGAATCGCCAAGCACAAAACGAGTATAGATATAACCGGTCTTGGTATTGTCACCTTCAGAATACTGCCAGTCACCGGTAGTATTATTCTTCAATGTTGATCCATTGGCGTTGCTGTAGCCACCACTGTCTCGGCCCTGGAAACAGTGGTTGTGTGCTTTACCGACATCACTACCACCTTTGTCCGAATCAGACGAAAAATACCCACCATAAATCGCAGGGAATGCTCCGTCGCCAATAATAGCAGAAAGTTCAAGAGACGCTGCACTGGTGTCGCCGCCCAAGCCGCCGTATGCTGTTGCATTCACATCAAAAATGTAAACATTGCTGCTGTGAGCACGAATTGCAGAAGCAAAACATTGGTTACCATCACAGTCGGTGTCTGTTTCACACTCAATTTTTGCATTTAAAACTTTGATGTTTCCTCCGTAAACCTCTGCAGAGTAAACATTTTGGATGTTTAAAGGATAAATACGAAGATTGCTGCGTCCATCATAGAAACAACGTGCTTTACCTTGTGCTTCCAATGTACCGCCATACATAAAGAATTTAGCATTTGCATTATTCATTACTACTGCAAACGCTAGTGAATGGGAGTGCAAATTGTTTCTATCCCATGTTTTGTTTCCACTTGTATGAACTAAAGCAGTTGCATTCAGTGTGAAATTATTGTTTGCTGTATTTGTTTTATCACCAATAATAACCGTTCCTTCACCATAAATTAACGTCGATGAAGCGGTCACATGATAAGTTGAGCTACCGCTGTTATGGTCAGAGTTTCTTGTTACTTCAGTGTTAACCTTAACTGTAGAGGCGGTACCACTGGTGTTGATAATTTGCAAACTACCAGAGGCTCCGACATTAAACATACCCTTGCTAAGATAGTGCGGATCGCCACCAGAGCCGTCTGTTTGGTTTGTGCTCTGGTTTTCTGACGGTAACTGATATTCACCGCTACTTGTCTTGTTGCCAACCGAGCCCGTATACGACCATGTGATGGACTTACCGTTAAGGTCTAAAATCACATTTTTGGTGATCGTCGGGTATGCGGAAGTCTCTCCAAGGGAAATGTTGCCCGTAAGCCGAATAGTTGTTGTTCCCGAAGAACTGTTAGCAGAGTTGATTGCTGATCTCAATCCACTGTCATCTGAAACATCAACTGCGCTTACCTGTGTCGGCGCAACGAACACCCACGCGGTCATGAGCATGAGCACGCTCATAAACAGCGCAAGCACGCGTCGTGTTGCTGTTGTTTTTGTTTTCATGAATGGTGTCCTCCTTTTTTTGGAAAAACGTTATAATCTGCATGTCTGCACAAACGCGCAGACTGACACTTATACAATATAATTATACCGCCGTTACAGAACGGTTGTCAACAAATGAAAAACGGTTTTTCGTCACTGCAAACAGAGAAAAAACGCCGCCGGTTTTATTACAGGCGGTGGTTGCAGCGGCGGGAAGCACAAGCCCGCAGCCGACCGCGTTTGGCGCGTACAAAAAAAGACCGCCCCGAAGGGCAGTCTCAGCGGCATGTGTGTTGCTCAGTCGCGATAGAGGAAATCCATGATCTTTGCAAAAAACGCTTTGATGCGGGCAATGATCTTTTGCAAAAAGCCGCCGATCGCGTCGGGTTCGACCTTGTCGACCTTTTTGTAGTCCTTGTGGGTCGGGTCGTTGAAACAGGTGCGCTCCTTGAGCCCCTCTTCCTCTGCGGTCGCTTCTTTAATTGTGGTCCAATAGCCCCAGGTGTGCCCTGTGGCGGGGATCTCCTCGTCGCGCCATTCGTCAACGTCGCCGCATTCGCAGATGTAGCGGGTCAGACCGTCTGCGGTACACGTCGGCGCAACAACCGTGACCGGTTTGTAATCGTGGACGTGATCCGTCTCCCCTTCGGCAAATGCACAAAGGCAAAGCGACACGCAGCAAACAAGCGTGAGCACCGCAAGCATGGCGGCAAGGGATTTTTTCAGCTGTTTCATAGAAAAACCTCCTTTGTGGTTTCGTCGTGTCTATTATAGCAACCCGCAACGGCAGATGCAAGCGTTTAACGAAAAACGCCCGGCGGAAAAACCGTCGGGCGTTCGGGGATTCTTTCAAACTTACGCAAGCTCTGCGAAGTATTTGATGGTGCGGACCATCTGAGAGGTGTAGGAGTTCTCGTTGTCGTACCAGGACACGACCTGCACTTCGTACAGACCGTCGCCGAGGTCGATGACCATCGTCTGGGTCGCGTCAAACAGGGAGCCGTACTTCATGCCGATCACGTCGGAGGACACGATGGGATCTTCGTTGTAGCCGAAGGATTCGCTCGCGGCAGCCTTCATAGCGGCGTTGATGCCTTCCTTGGTCACGTTGTCACCCTTGACAACAGCGGTCAGGATCGTGGTGGAGCCGGTGGGCACGGGCACACGCTGGGCGGAGCCGATGAGTTTGCCGTTCAGTTCCGGAATCACAAGGCCGATCGCCTTTGCAGCACCGGTGGAGTTGGGAACGATGTTCGCAGCGCCGGCGCGGGCTCTTCTGAGGTCGCCCTTTCTGTGCGGGCCGTCAAGGATCATCTGGTCGCCGGTGTAGGCGTGGATCGTGCTCATGATACCGCTCTGGATGGCAGCGTAGTCGTTGAGCGCCTTCGCCATCGGAGCCAGGCAGTTGGTGGTGCAGGAAGCGGCGGAGATGATCTGGTCGTCAGCGGTCAGGGTGTCGTTGTTGACGGAGTAAACGATCGTCTTGAGGTCGTTGCCCGCGGGAGCGGAGATAACGACTTTCTTTGCGCCTGCGTTGATATGCGCCATGCTCTTTTCCTTGGAGCAATAGAAGCCTGTGCATTCCAGAACAACGTCAACACCGATTTCGCCCCAGGGCAGCTCGGCAGCGTTGGCCATGGCATAGATGGTGAGCACTTTGCCGTCAACGGTGATCGTGCCGGCTTCGTCGTCTGCAGTCACGGTGTGCAGATTGTCGCCGATTTTGCCGCAGTAGCCGCCTTGCGCGGTATCATACTTGAGCAGGTGGGCGAGCATGGACGGCTTGGTGAGGTCGTTGATCGCAACGACTTCGTAGCCTTCTGCGCCGAACATCTGACGGAATGCGAGACGACCGATGCGGCCGAAACCATTGATTGCAACTTTAACGGACATAGTGGTATACCTCCATAATGAAAGAATATTTTTTTGCTTGTATATATTACCCGATTTTGCAAAAATTTGCAACCGTTTCGGGCAAAAAAGATGGAGTGGGATCAAAATTTCGGAACTATCCACAAAATAGGCGGGAAAACGGCGCGGTTTGCCGTGAAAAAGCTGTCAGCCGTCAGCGGTAAGCATGCAGGGACGCGGGACGAGTTTTATACAAATCGGAACGATGCGCCGCGAAGGGAAGGCGATCTGCTGTAGTGCCGATCAGTGATCGGCTGCAAAGAAGACTGCAAAATCCTATGGCTTTGCAATCAGTCGCCGGCGCGGCGACCGCTACAAACCAATGCTCCCTCGCCCACCATACCAAAAGCGCGCCGACCCGAAACAAGCCGGGCCGGCGCAAGGGGAAAGAAAAGAAAGAGGTATGGGTTCGATTATGTCCGGGTGCTGATATACTTGCCCGTCGGGCCCATCACAACCGTGCAGTCGCCTTTGTCCGTGTGCAGCGTCACAGTGGTTTTGTCCTCTTCAACCAATTGGTCAAAGCTTTTTACAAACGCACCCTGAAACTTTGGGTAATCCCGCATCATATAATGGAAGGCGTAATAAAGCGAGAGCATCTGCACATTTTCGAGTTTGCTGATATCCGGGAAGTAATATGCAATACCCATCGTTTCTCTGGTTTCCTGATTGTTTGTCACACAGCAGTCGAAGCCGTCATACTTCACCTTGAAGTCGCCCTTGTCCGTGTGCAGCGTCACATCCTGATAGCCGTCGCTGTCCTGCCCGACGTCATAGCTTTTGACGGTTGCCTTTTTGAATTTCGGATAGCAGTTCATCAGCACATACGCTTTTTCAAGATACGCATTCGTCGTGTTTTTCAAATCCGGAAAGCGCTCCACGGCCTCTTCGCCGAGCACCCGGATGGCCCGGTCTTCCTCCGGCGTGTAGGCGCGGGTCACCGAGGGATCGGACGAAGAAAACGTCTTTGTCGTCGGCTCGGTCGTTTTTGTCGTTGTCGGGGGCACAACCGGTTCGCTCGTGCGTGTGGTCGACTGCACAGACTGCGGCAGCGTCAGACCGAGCGCTTCTCGCTGGCGCTGCGTTTCCTTGCTGTCGATCTCCCAAAGATAGCTGGAAATCGGGATCTGAAACGGCTTCACATAGACCTTTTCGGGCGCAATATGATAGTCCTGCAGAATCTCCCGCATCCGTTCCAGGCTGACGCCGGGCATTTCAATCGTTTGATCAAAGGTATGACTTTCCGGTGCGCCGGGCAGCAGGCTGTACTTTGTGTTTTCTTCAGACAGTTTCCAGACGTAGACCGTCAGTCCTTTCGAAGCGTCATACGTTGTGAAGCTGTCCGCTGTCAGGCGCGTGGTCGGTTCGGGCGCACCGGTTGTCGGCACAACCACCGCCACGTTGCCCTGGCTGTTGATGTCGCCGAGGGCATAGAACGCCTGCGGCGGGTCGATCGTCATCGGGTCGTCGCTTGTCACATCCTTTAAAAAATACAAGATCCGATAGTGGTCGCCCTCTGCCGGCGTCAGGGATTCCGCTTGGTTCACCGGCGTGACCGACACGCGGACGGTTGCGGGGAGGCCTCGCTGCGTCTGAGTTTGCAGCGGCGTGACCGTTGCCCACTTGCCGCTGATTTTCGTCACCGTGCCGTCGAGGTACAACGCCACCGCGTCCAGCGGTTCGATGCTGACAATGTCGCGCAGCTGCAGCGGATAGGTTTCCATCAGGCTACCGTCTTTGTAAACCACGCGCAGATTGCTTCCGTCATACAGCGGCATATTCTCCCATTCTGTGCCTTTGAGCTGCAGCACCACCTGCGTGCCAGCTTTCAGTCCGCCAAAGTCTCCGGTCAGCGTGACAAGCGCGCTGCCGTCGCGGATTTCCGTCACAACCGCGTCAAAGAACAGCCCGGGCGCCATCTGACTGTGCGAAGCGTCGCGGTCGGTCAGCCATTCGCCGGTCTGCGTGTCGGCAAGGAAAGATTCCACAACCTCCTGCGTGAGTTTGCCTTCTTCTGAAAATTTCCGCCACGTGTTATTGTGGCAATCTCCCCAATTTTAACTGGCGCATATCCAAATACATATTGTAAGAGTCTTATCTCATCTTGTCTGTCTGTCTGTCTGTCTGTCTGTCTGTCTGTCTGTCTGTCTGTCTGTCTG
>CACWJV010000201.1 GCA_902761265.1 Oscillospiraceae bacterium
CCTGATATGGCGACGTATGCAGTCTTCGATGTGGAAACGCCCAACGCAAACAGCGACCGTATGAGTGCGATCGGCATCACGGTGATCGAAAACGGCGCAATCAGCGAAACGTTCTTCTCGCTGGTCAACCCCGAAACGCACTTTGATCCGTTTAACACGCGCCTGACCGGTATCAGCGCTGAAACGGTCAGAGGCGCACCGAATTTTGCGGCGCTTTGGCCGACGATCGAGCCGCTGCTCTCGCGCGGCATTCTCGTTGCGCACAACGCTGTGTTTGATCTGGGCGTGCTCAAACAGTGCCTGCACGCCTACGGTATCGTTTGGAAACCGCGCGTGCCCTATCTTTGCACCGTGCAGATCGGCCGGCGCCTGCTGCCCGGCATGCGCCACCGGCTGGACGTACTCAGCGCGTATTACGGGATTGATCTTGATCACCACAAGGCCGACAGCGACAGCCGCGCCTGCGCCGAAATTCTGCTGCGCTATCAGGCGTCCGGCGCACAGCTCCATGACGATCTGAAATTTTTTACACTTCGAAAAGGAGGTGACGATATGCACGATATCTGGAATCCGTGGCACGGGTGTGTCAAAAAAAGTGAGGGCTGCGACAACTGCTATATGTATTTCCTCGACGAGATGCGAAACAAAAACGGCGCCGACGTCTACCGCACGAAAAACGGCTTCAACTATCCCGTGCAAAAGGACAAAAACGGCGATTACAAAATCCGCAGCGGCGAGATGATCCGCGTGTGCATGACGTCCGATTTCTTTCTCGAAGCGGCCGACGCGTGGCGCAGTCAGGCGTGGGATCTCATGCGGCAGCGGCGCGACGTGGTGTTCTTTTTGCTCACAAAACGGCCGGAGCGCGTGAAAGACTGTCTGCCGGCGGACTGGGGCGACGGGTGGGACAACATCTTTTTCAACGTCTCCGCCGAAAACCAGCGCCGCGCCGACGAGCGGATCCCGTTGCTGCTCGCGCTTCCGTTCAAGCACAAGGGCGTGATGTGTGCGCCGTTCATCGGAGAGATCACGTTGAAAAAATACCTGGAAACCGGGCAGATCGAACAGGTGCTGTGCGACGGCGAAAACTACGGCGGTGCGCGGCCGTGCCATTATGAATGGGTGCGCCGGCTCCGGCAGGAATGCGAAGAAAGCAACGTGACGTTTGTGTTTTGTGGCACCGGCCGCTGCTTTGTCAAAGACGGCAAAACCTATCACCTCGAGGGCAGCATCCAAAGCCGCCAGGCGCGCAAATCCGGCCTGAGCTTTCAGGGAAAACCGATGCACTTTGATCTGTACGATGCCTGGGGCTTTCCGATCCCGCCGGAACAGCGCCACAAGCCCGTGTTCCGCCCGCGGTGCGAAACGTGCGGGATGCAGATGATCTGCAACGGCTGCAGCAACTGCGGCAAATGTGAAAAATAAAAACAAAAGGAATATGCTTTCCGTACGGGAAATGGCATATTCCTTTTATCATTTACTGGTGGTCGTAAAAATAGTTTTCGGCGTCATAGTAGTCGAAGAAATCGTCCCAGTGGTCATAGTAGAAATCTTCGGGATCGTAGTAGTCATACACGTCGTACGGGTCTTCCTTCGGTTTGGCGGTCGTTGCCGGCTTGGTGGTGGTCACGCTGCGTGCGCTCGTCGTTGCCGCAGTCGTCGCGGCCGTCGACGCCGGGGCGTTCGTCAGCGACCAGGTGCCGCTGACCGATGTGCCGCCGCGCGAAGCAGACGCCGTCGTCAGGGTGCCGGACCCGTGTACGGCGTAGTCCTGTCTCTTTGTTGTCGTTGCCCGGGTCGTGGGCGGTTTGGTGGTTGTTGGTTTCGTGGTTGTGGCGGCTGCTGCGGTTGTGGTTGTCGTCCGTGCAGTCGTTGCCGGCGCAGTCGTCGTTGGAACAGTCGTGACCTGCGTCGTTATCGGGACTGCAACCGTCGATGCAGGTGCAGCCGTTTTCTGCGCCGCTGTACAGGCGGCAAACAAGCAGCAAAGCAGCAGACAGGGGAGCAGCAAACAAAGTTTTTTCATCCAACCGCCTCCTTCGCGTATACGATAGCACAGCTTTGACGCAAAAGCAATAGGTTCCGGCAAAGCAGAACAAATGTCCAATGTTAACTCCCGATTTCCGGACTTTGCATAAAAAAGCAAAAAGCGGTTGCAAATCTTTGCGGTCAATGCTATGATAGGGGCAGACAAATCCGATCCCATCGTATGAGGTGAACCATCATGATTTCCAACCGGATCCATATCGCTTTCGGCTTTCACGTCAACTGCTACCACTCCTACCGCGGCGACACGCCCGACGCGCAGGGCTTCGGCTCCGATCTGCGCATCATCCGCGGTATCATCCAAACCCTCGACACGCTCAACGCTTCAGGCATTCCGGTCAAAGCGACCTGGGACAGCGAAAACTTCTTTTCCCTCGAACGCATCCTGCCGGAATACGCGCCCGACATCATCGAAAGCATGCAGCGGCGTGTAAAGAAAAACGGCGACGAAAACATCATCATGGGCTATTCCAACGGCGCGCTCGGCGCGATGCAGCCGGACGAGCTCAAAGCGTCGATCGACCTTGCGGTCAGCAATCCGCAGGGCTCCGGTCTGCGCGATCTGTTCGGCGAGTGCGAGATGATCGTGCGCCCGCAGGAAGTCATGTTCACACCCTCGCAGGTGCATACCTACCGCAAGCTCGGCGTGAAGGCGCTGTGCCTGTATTATTCCTGCGTGCCGTTCGACGCGTTCAAAACGCTGATCCCGCTTTTGGACGACGAAAAGGCACACAATCCGCTGACGTTCGAATATCAGGGCGAAGGGCTGACCGTTTTGCCGACCTATTCCAACGCGGACGTCTGCGACGCCGGGTGCCTGCGCGCTTGGGTGAAGGATCTTCGGAAAAAGCAGGCCGGCGGCGAAATCAACAATGACCTGCTGCTGTTCATCAACATGGACGCGGACGCAATCTTTTGGGAAAGCCTGAAGCTGCCGTTCGTCGGCAGCCGCATCGCCAACACCGACGGCATTCACGGGCTGGTCAAGGAAGTTGCCGACCTCGACTATATTGTGTTTGATACGCCCGGCGGCTATCTCAAAACGCACGCACCGGTCGGCACGATCCGCTTTACGCAGGATACCGCCGACGGCAATTTTACCGGCTATGCCTCCTGGGCGGAAAAGCCCTATAACCGCAAGATCTGGACGGCGATCGAACGCAGCCGCACGGCCGCGCGCGTGCGCAAAGACGATGCGTCGTTCCTTGACCGGGTCAAGCTACTGTCCACCACCCATTTCGGTCTTGCGACGCCGGTGCTCAATATTCAGCGGGAACAAGCGGCCGATCGGCTGGCGAAGGAACTGACGGACGCACTGACAGACACGACCGGGCCGCTGACCGTTCACAATACAACCGGCTCCACCCTGCAATGTGTGCAGCTCTCTTGTCCGGAAGGCATGCTTCCGGCAATCGAAGCGGATGGGCTGAAATCTTATTCCGTGATTCGCATGGGCGACGACAGTGTGCTTTTGCTGTTGCGCTTTGATGCAGTCAAAGACGCCTATCAGATCCGATCCTCCGTGTCCGAAGTGCCGCAGCCTGCGCCGACGAACACGCTGCAAAGCGGCGGCACAACCGTGACCTTTGCACCCAACGGAACAATCCGGGGCTTCGCCGTTGACGGCCAGATGCTTGGCGGTGCGGACTTTTTGCAATCCTATCTGACCTACGGCGGCAAGCGGTACGATTTTACCTTTGAAACGCTGGAACCCGTGCCGATGCGCGGCGGCGTTGCGCTGGCAAGCAGCGGCCGCATCCTGCTGCCCGGTGCAAAGACGCAGGGAAGCTTTCGTTTTTCCTTTTTCACATCCGATGCCGCAGACGGCGTGTTTGTGCTCA
>CACWJV010000202.1 GCA_902761265.1 Oscillospiraceae bacterium
TTTGGAAAGCCGGGCGCCGCCGCATTCGGGACACGGCTCGGTGGTCATGAACTGTTCGATCTCATTGCGTGACAATTCGCTCTGGGACTCATTGTAGCGCCGTTTGAGGTTGTTGATCACACCCTCAAACGTGGTGTAATAGGTGCCGCCGCCAAACGACGTCGGCCGCTCCATGC
The DNA here is from genome assembly GCA_902761265.1 of Oscillospiraceae bacterium. Classification (GTDB taxonomy): domain Bacteria; phylum Bacillota; class Clostridia; order Oscillospirales; family Acutalibacteraceae; genus UBA6857. Next base: position 177 of record CACWJV010000202.1, read on the forward strand.
GCAGCTTTTTGTCCCCGGTGCCGTAGAGCAGCGCGTGTTTTGCGTCCTTGCTCAATGCTTTGACCGGCGTATCCAGTGTAAATCCAAACTGCTTGCCGAGCGCCGCAAAATACATACCGGCGATACTGCCGTCGTTCACAGACTGCCAGCCGAATGCTTTGATCGCGCCCTGACGCAGCGAAAGCGATTCATCCGGGATCACGAGCTTGGGAGACAGCTCCATAAACACGCCGAGACCGCCGCACTTTTTACACGCGCCGAACGGGTTGTTAAACGAGAACATCCGCGGCGCAAGCTCGTCAAAGCTGACGCCGTGCTCCGGACAGGCATAGTTGAGCGAGAATAACTGCTCGCCTTTGTCACCGAAGTCCACGATCAGCAGACCGCCGGACAGCTTCGTCGCCGTTTCCACCGAATCGGCCAGCCGCGAACGGATACCCTCCTTTAGAATCAAACGGTCAACGACGACTTCGATGTTATGCTTTTTATTCTTTTCGAGCTTAATCTGTTCCGAAAGGTCATAAATGATCGCATCGACGCGCACACGCACAAAGCCCGATTTGCGCACCTGGTCGAGTTCTTTTGTATATTCGCCTTTGCGTCCGCGCACAATCGGTGAGAGAATCTGAAAGCGCGTGCCCTCCTGCATGCGAAAGATCTGATCGACGATCTGATCGACCGTCTGCGGCTGAATCTCACGGCCGCAGACCGTGCAGTGCGGGATCCCGATCCGCGCATACAGCAAACGCAGGTAGTCATAAATCTCCGTGATCGTACCGACGGTGGAACGCGGATTGCGGGACGTCGTCTTCTGGTCGATCGATATTGCAGGCGACAGCCCGTCAATATAGTCGATATCCGGCTTTTCCATCTGGCCAAGGAACTGCCGCGCGTAACTTGACAGCGATTCCACATAGCGCCGCTGCCCTTCGGCATAAAGGGTATCGAACGCCAGCGAAGACTTTCCGGAACCGGACAGCCCGGTAAACACGATGAATTTGTCGCGCGGGATGGTCAGATCCACATTTTTCAAATTGTGCTCCCGCGCACCTTTGATCACAATATTCTTATCCGGCATAGCGGTTCCTCCGTTACTTCATACTCTTGAGATTTTCAATTTTATCGCGCAAATAGGCAGCGTGTTCAAATTCAAGCATCTTTGCAGCCGCACGCATTTCGGCAGAGAGCTGTTTGATCACCTGCTCGCGCTCAATCCGCGACATTTTGCGGAAGTTTTTGTCAACGTCCTTGTGCTTGCTGGAGATCTCCAGAACGTCGGCAACGTCTTTGATAATGGTTTTCGGCACAATGCCGTGCGCATCGTTATACGCCTGCTGGATGGCGCGGCGACGGTTCGTTTCGCTGATCGCGCGTTCCATAGAAGGGGTGACGCAGTCGGCGTACATAATGACTTCACCCTGTGCGTTGCGGGCGGCGCGGCCGATGGTTTGCACCAGCGAGGTTTCGGAACGCAGGAACCCTTCTTTGTCGGCGTCGAGGATCGCAACGAGAGAAACCTCGGGAATATCCAGGCCCTCCCGCAGCAGATTGATGCCAATCAGCACGTCGGTTTCACCCAGACGCAGGTCGCGGATGATCTCCATGCGCTCGAGGGTATCCACATCATAGTGCATATAACGCACCTTAAAACCGAGATCGTCAAGATAATCGGTCAGCGACTCCGCCATCTTTTTGGTCAGCGTTGTCACCAGCACGCGTTCCTTGCGTTCGATGCGCAAATTGATTTCACCCACCAGATCGTCGATCTGCCCTTCGGTCGGCTTGACAGTCACCAGCGGATCCAAAAGGCCGGTCGGACGAATGACCTGCTCCACAATCTGTGTGCTCTTTTCTTTTTCAAAATCGCCGGGCGTCGCGGAAACGAAGATCTTTTGGCCGACGATATCATAAAATTCATCAAACCGCAGCGGACGGTTGTCGTAAGCGGACGGCAGACGAAAGCCGAATTCAATCAGCGCCTCCTTGCGCGAGCGGTCGCCGCCGTACATAGCACGGACCTGCGGCAGCGTCACATGGGATTCGTCGATAAACAGCAAAAAGTCGTCCGGGAAATAATGCAGCAGCGTAAACGGCGAAGATCCCGGCGCACGCCCGCTCATCACGCGTGAATAGTTTTCGATGCCCTTGCAAAAACCGGTTTCACGCAGCATTTCCAAATCATAGCTCGTGCGCTGCCGGATGCGCTGCGCTTCCAAAAGCTTGCCTGCCCGCGTAAATTCCTCCACGCGCTGCTCCATCTCTTCGCGGATCTCTGCGATTGCGCGCTCCATTTTTTCAGGACCGACCACATAGTGAGAGGCCGGATAAATCGCAACATGCGACAGCGTGGCTTTGATCTCCCCGGTCAACGGATTGATCTCACAAATCCGGTCAACCTCATCGCCGAAAAACTCAACACGAATCGCGGTTTCGTTGGTATAGACCGGAAAGATTTCCACAACATCGCCGCGTACACGGAACTTGTTACGGATAAAGTTGATATCATTGCGGTCGTACTGGATCTCGATCAGCTTTGCAATGAGTTCATCTCTGCTTTTTGTCATCCCCGGGCGCAGGGAGATCACCATGCTGCGGTAATCAATCGGGTCGCCGAGCGAATAGATACAAGATACGCTCGCTACAATGATCACGTCCCGCCGCTCTGAAAGCGCAGAAGTTGCGCTGTGGCGCAGTTTGTCGATCTCGTCGTTGACAGCAGAATCCTTTTCAATATAGGTATCGGTTGTCGGGATATACGCTTCCGGCTGATAATAGTCATAGTAGGAGACAAAATACTCCACCGCATTGTGTGGGAAGAACTCTTTAAACTCCGTGCAAAGCTGCGCAGCCAGCGTCTTATTGTGTGCAAGCACCAATGTCGGCCGGTTGACGCGGGCAATGATGTTCGCCATCGTAAACGTCTTGCCGGAACCGGTCACGCCGAGCAGCGTCTGTTCCATTGCGCCGTCCTGCAGCCCCTGTACCAGTTTATCGATTGCCTCCGGCTGGTCGCCGGTCGGCTGAAATTTTGAAACCAGCTCAAAATGATCCATACGAAACTCCCAAGAGAAAATTTGTTCTTTTTATTATAGCACACTTTTTTACGTTTGAAAAGATATCAAAGCAGAGATTTGAGAAAAATTTATCAGAAACGCTGTCTGTATCGAATCAACGAAGCAAAAACTTTTCAACAAAAAAAGCCGCCGAAAACCGGCGGCAAGGACAGGTGTTCAACGGTGAAACAATCCTTTTTTCTCATAGGGTTCAGACTTCATATCCAGCACGCGATAGCCGGTCTTTTCAATTGCATCTTTGACCGTTTGCAGGTTCGGCGCCTGTTCGCTGATGATTTCCGTTGTTCCCTTCTTGTGAGAGGATTTGACGCTTTTCACCTGCATTGCATCGCGTACTGCATCATTGACATGCGCTTCACACATGCTGCACATCATGCCGTCGATTGTCAGCGTTGTTTTTATCATAAACCAATACCTCCTAATTGATTAGCATTTGCTAACTTTTGTTTATTATACGCCGGCATCCGGTATTTGTCAAGCTGTTTCCGTTGTATTTAGCGTCGAACCATTGCAACAAGACGTCTGATGTGTTATACTGTTACAAACAGCCTGAACGCCGATAAACTATCATTGTGCTATACGGTTTTTACTCATGCTGCTTTGCGGCTGCACACACACAAACAAAACGGAGGTATCCGATATGCAAACCACTTATCGCCTGCTGGCGTCGCACGACGTGACGGGCCGGCAGGGTATCGCCTATGAAAACGGCTGCTACTATGTCAGCGGTTCCACAACACTGACGAAATATGACAAGGATTGGAACGTACTGCTGGAGACTGCCGATCCTTTTTCAACCGGTTTCGAAAAACAGGTCAATCACATCGGAGATATTGATGTATATCAAAACGAGATCTACTGCGGCGTGGAGCTGTTTTTGGACGGTGTCGCAAAAAATATCCAGATCGCGATCTATGACGCCGAAACCTTGACGCTGAAACGCACGTTTCCCTTTGAGCCGGACAGCGGCCAGACCGAATGCTCCGGCATTGCAGTCAACCCGGATAACGGTACCGTCTGGATGTGCTCGTGGGCAGACGGTGCATCCGGCAGATATCTTTACAAATATGATCTGAAAACCGGTGCGTACCTCGGAAAAATCCATCTGCACGCGGTGCCGCAGTGGATACAAGGCGTCGCCTATCACGACGGCGCGTACTACATCACAGCGGACGACGGCGACGCGGATTATAACGAGCCGGATCATATCTATAAAGCTGTGATCCCGGACGACGCCACCCACTGCAAAGTCACTGAGGAAAAAGTACTTGACGATGTGATCAAACAGGGTGAGATCGAAGGGCTCAGCTTTGACACCGACAACCACCGACTGCTGGTGCTGTATAACCGCGGTGCACGGATCATCCTCGGTATGCCGTCGGGCTTTTATGACGGCTACGATCACGAAATCCACGAAGTGTTCGAATACGAAATCATATAGCAAAAAGAAAAGGCGCATGGTGCTTTGCCATGCGTCTTTATTCTATCGAAATCAGCCTTCAAACAACGGTGTGGAAAGATAGCGGTCGCCTGTATCCGGCAACAACACAACGATGTTTTTGCCGGCGTTTTCGTCGCGTTTGGCCAATTCAATCGCCGCCCACACAGCAGCGCCTGCGGAGATGCCGACCAACACGCCTTCTTTTTTGCCGATCAGCTTGCCGGCCTCAAAAGCATCCTCGTTGGCCACGGGAATAATCTCATCATAGACCTTGGTGTCTAGTACATCCGGCACAAAGCCCGCGCCGATACCCTGAATCTTATGCGCACCGGCAATCCCGGTAGACAGCACTGCTGACGATTTCGGCTCAACAGCGACTACTTTGACCGCTGCGTTTTTCTCTTTCAGATACTTTCCGACGCCTGTCACTGTGCCGCCGGTACCAACGCCTGCAACAAAGATATCCACGTTGCCGTCCGTGTCTTCATAGATTTCCGGACCAGTGGTGTCATAATGCGCTTTGGGATTCGCCGGGTTGACAAACTGGCCGGGAATAAAGCTGTTTGGAATCTCCGCAGCGAGCTCGTCCGCTTTTGCAATCGCGCCCTTCATGCCTTTGGCGCCGTCGGTCAGCACCAGTTCCGCGCCGTACGCTTTCATCAATTGACGGCGTTCCACAGACATTGTTTCGGGCATCACGATGATGATCCGGTAGCCTTTTGCGGCTGCCACGGACGCAAGACCGATACCGGTATTGCCGGACGTCGGTTCGATAATGACCGCACCGGGCTGCAGCTTGCCGCTTTGTTCGGCGTCTTCAATCATGGATTTCGCGATACGGTCCTTGACAGAACCGGCCGGATTGAAGTATTCCAGCTTTGCGAGCAGCTTTGCTTTCAGTTTCAGTGATTCTTCCAGATGCGTGAGTTCCAACAGCGGCGTTTTGCCGACAAGTTCGGATGCGGATTTGTAAATCTTGCTCATAATTCTTACTCCTTTACTGCGCGGAAGGCCTGTTCGAGATCTTCCAGAATATCGTCAATATGCTCGGTGCCGATCGACAGCCGGATCGTATTCGGCTTGATGCCCTGATCGAGCAGCTCGTGTTCGCTGAGCTGGCTGTGTGTTGTGGTTGCGGGATGGATCACAAGGCTCTTGACGTCTGCTACGTTTGCAAGCAGCGAAAAAATCTTGAGGTGATCGATAAAGGTATGCGCTTCTTTCACGCCGCCTTTGATCTCGAAGGTGAAGATCGATGCGCCGCCGTTGGGGAAATACTGCTGATACAAATTATGCTGCGGATGATCGGGCAGTGACGGATGATTGACCTTTTCCACCTGGGGATGACCGGCGAGATATTCGACCACTTTCCTTGTGTTTTCCGCGTGGCGTTCGAGTCGCAGCGACAGCGTTTCCGTTCCCTGGAGCAGCAGAAATGCGGCAAACGGCGAAATACACGCGCCGGTGTCTCGCAGCAGAATCGCGCGAATATAGGTCACAAACGCGGCGCGGCCGGCTGCGGCCACAAACGAGACGCCGTGATAACTCGGGTTCGGCGCAGCGATGGCCGGATATTTGCCGCTCGCCGCCCAGTCGAAGTTACCGGAGTCTACGATCACGCCGCCGAGCGTGGTACCGTGACCGCCGATAAATTTGGTGGCGGAATGGACGACGATATCCACACCGTGTTCAATCGGCCGGATCAGATACGGTGTGCCGAACGTGTTGTCGGCAACGACAGGCAGACCGAATTTATGCGCCAGTGCGGAGATTGCGTCGAGGTCGGGAATGTCGCTGTTCGGGTTTCCGAGAACCTCCACATAGATTGCGCGTGTGTCCGGTTCGATCGCTGCTTCTACCGCTGCAAGGTCGTGGATATCGACGAACGTGGTACGTACGCCGAAATTCGGGAGCGTATGAGCAAGCAGATTGTAGCTGCCGCCGTAGATTGTTTTCTGCGCCACAATATGGCCGCCGTTCTGCGCGAGCGCCTGAATCGTGTAAGTGATGGCTGCCGCGCCGGAGGCGACCGCAAGGCCGGCCACGCCGCCTTCAAGTGCGGCAATCCGTTCTTCAAAAACGCCCTGGGTGGAGTTGGTCAGACGGCCGTAAATGTTGCCGGCGTCTGTCAGACCAAAACGTGCCGCTGCGTGGGCGCAATCGTGAAAAACATAAGAAGTGGTTGCATAAATGGGGACCGCGCGTGCATCGGATGCGGGATCGGGCTGCTCCTGACCAACGTGGAGCTGCTTGGTTTCAAATCTGTATTCGGACATTTGTCATCTTTCCTTTCTGCATTTCAAATAATAGTTGTTATTGATCGCGGTTTGAAAGGCCGGCATTCGTCCGAAGCGGAAGTTTTGACGCAGATACTGCGTAAATCGCTGTTGCATCAATAGGACCTCCTGGCGTTCAGAATCCTACGTTCGTTTGGTAGGTTGCGTGTATTGTATCACTTAATCCCGATTATGTCAATAGGTTTTATGTGATTTAAGTAGAATTTTTTAACTGACTCCTCCCCTGCTGCGTTATCATCCGAGAAAGAACAAAAAAAGAACTGCCTGAAAGCAGTTCCTTTTCTGGTTGCAATTACTGTTCCACAGCGTAGACGCTGACTTTTTTGCGGTCCTTGCCGAAACGCTCAAACTTGACTTTGCCGTCGATCAGCGCGAACAGCGTATCGTCGGAACCTTTGCCGACGTTGTTGCCCGGATGGATGTGGGTACCGCGCTGCTTGACAAGGATGTTGCCGGCAAGCACGAACTGACCGTCCGCACGCTTCACGCCGAGGCGCTTGGATTCGGAATCACGGCCGTTACGGGTGGAACCCATACCTTTTTTATGAGCAAGTAACTGGATGTTAATTTTCAGCATTGTTGTTGCACCTCCGAAATGTTATGGTAGATTTTTGAATCTGGCAGTTGATATTTTGCGGATATG
>CACWJV010000203.1 GCA_902761265.1 Oscillospiraceae bacterium
GACAGAGGTAATTCTCAACGATCTGCGCAAGCACAAAGACGCGCTGCGCAAGCTCGTGTTTTCCGACCGCAGCGACAAAAGCTTCCCGTACGAAAAAATATGTGTGCGGCCGTTTACAAAAAAAGGTGAAACCCTCTTTCAGCTCGAACAGTTCAAGGGGCCGCAGGTGTTTCATCTAAACCTTTCGTTCGACGAGCTGTGCGCGTGGGCGGAAACAACCGGCGCCGTGCAATACCGCCAGCTTTTGCTTTCGGCGGCGGGTACCGATATCCAATATACGATCCGCGCCGGGCGCGTGCGCCGCAAAGAGCGGGCGACCGCCAATGCTGCCGAAGCGCCAAAGGCGCACAACCGCGAAAAGCAGTATCTGCTGCGCGAGGGCGAAAATATCCCGGCGCTCGTGGACCTCGGTGTGTTTACGAAAGATTTCAAAATCGTCAAAGCGAAGTACGACAAATACAAACAGATCAACCGCTTTGTCGAACTGATCGACGACGCGTTTCGCGAAAGCGGCCGCAAGCAGATTACAATCCTCGACTTCGGCTGCGGCAAAAGCTATCTGACCTTTATTGTCTACTACTACTTCGCCGTTTTGCGCGGGATCAAGGCGACCGTGCTCGGGTTCGATCTCAAACAGGACGTGGTGGCAAACTGCAACGCTGTTGCCGCGCGCTACGGGTATGATGATTTGCATTTTTATGTCAACGACGTGACGACGGACAAGCTGTTCGACGGCAAGGTGGACATGGTGATCACGCTGCACGCGTGCGACGTGGCGACGGACTACGCGCTGCTTCACGCTATCCGCCACAAGGTACCCTATCTGTTTTCGGTACCCTGCTGCCAGCACGAAGTGAACGCGCAGATCCGCCCGGGCGGCGACTTCGATCTGCTGCTGGGTGACGGGCTGTTGAAAGAGCGGTTCTCGGCCCTTTTGACGGATGCGGTGCGCGCCGAGGTGCTGCGGCAGTGCGGCTACAAGGTGGACGTTTTGGAGTTCGTCGATCTCGCCCACTCGCCGAAAAACCTGATGCTGCGCTGTTTTTTGCAGCAAAGGAAAACGCCCGACCTTTCGGCCGTGCGCGCGCTTCTGGCGCAGTACGGCGTGCGCCAGACGCTGGTAGAAGCGCTTTGCGCAGTTGATAGTCAACAGTCAACCGTCATCAGCAGATAGGCCCCTATAGCGTCGACAGGCTTAGCAGTCAGCGCTTTGCCCACTGAAACACAAGATCCAGATTGCAGGGCTGCCGAAACGACTGCCGCTGCAAAGCCGTGAAACCGAACGATGAAAAATGCCCGGCAAAAGCCGGGCGTTTTTTGTACGCTTGATTCAGTTGTTCGGGCAATGCTTTGCTCAAAGCGTTTCGTGCAAACGGTTGTTCAGCCGGTCACACAGCAGGCGACCGCTGATGTAGTCGGACTCGATATAATCTACGCCGAGCGACGCACAATAGACAACCTTGGCCGGAGAATTGGCGGTATAGGCAGCAACGAGCATTCCCTTTTCATGGAACTTTTCAACAATCTTGCGCGACAAGTGTTTATACGCCATGTCGATATCGAACCCGAGCGTCCAAGCCTGTTCAACCGTTTCGTCATAGGAGCTGCAAGTCAGCATAATACGCAGGTTCGGAAAAATCGACCGGAAAGATGCCGCACAACGCTGCCAGATGCCGCACAACGCTGCCAGAAATGTGCAAAAAATTGTGCCAAAAATTGTGCCAAAAATTGTGCAGTACAATTTGAATTTTCGCATTTTGCACCACCCTTAAATCCCGTTTGATTTCAATGGTCCATTCATTCAATCTCCTGCCACGCGTTGATATTGATAAACTCCGCACGCGTTTTGGAATACAGGATTTTCTGGCTGCGGTAAAGACCGAAGTACCCCGACAGCGCGAAGCTGAACGCGCACGCCACGGCAAAAAACAGCAAGCCCTCGCCGCCGAACAGTTCGAGGCTCAAAAGAATCGACGCGATCGGACAGTTGACCACGGCGCAAAACAGGCAAACGAGTCCCACCGCCGCCGAAAAGCCCGCCGGCAGACCGAGCCAGCCGCCAAACACACAGCCGAATGTGGCGCCGATGAAGAATGTGGGCACAATTTCGCCGCCCTTAAAGCCGGTGGAGATCGTGACGGCGGTGAATATCATTTTTAGAAGGAACGCCCACGGCACCGCGTCGCCGTCCATCGCCCGCGCAATCACGGGCATACCCGTGCCGTTGTAATCGTTGGGGAACAAAAGCGACAGCCCGATCAGCAGCACGCCGCCCGCCGCCGCGCGCAGGACGGGATTTTTCAACAGCTTTTGCGCCCCGCGCTCCGTGAAGGTCATAAGCAGGCAAAACGCGATCGACACCGCCGCGCACGCCGCCGCGAGCCCGACAAGTTTGACAAACGACAATGCATTGTACGCCGGCAGCTCGCCGAACGCGAAGCGCACCGGCTCGATGCCGAACAGCAGACTGATACCGTAGGCGATCAGCGCCGCAATCAGGCACGGGATCAGGCCGGAATAGTATACCACGCCCACCGAGATCACCTCGAGCGAAAACAGCGTGGCTGTCAAGGGTGTGCCGAACAGGGCGGAAAACACGGCGCTCATACCGCACAGCGTGATCAGATGCATGTCCTTTTCGTCAAACCGGGCCAGCCGCCCGAGCGATGTGCCGATCGAACCGCCGAGCTGCAGTGCCGCGCCTTCGCGGCCGGCGGAGCCGCCGACAAGGTGGGTCAAAACCGTTGCGACAAAGATCAGCGGCGCCAGCAGCACGGGCACCGCCCGGTCGGTGCGCACGGCGTTGATCACGTTGTCAGTACCGGCTTTTTCGAGCTTTGCCGCTTTATACAGCAGTGCGATGAGCGCGCCGGACACCGGCAGCAGCCAGAGCAGCCACGGCTGACTGAGACGCAGATCCGTCACCTTTTCCACAGCGATGTGAAACGCGGAACCCACAAGACCGCCCACGCCGCCTGTGACGGCGGCCACCACGACCCATTGCAGCAGTGTGCCGACATACACAAGCGCACGCTTGCCCTGTTTTGCAACCTGATTCATATTTGCCTCCGGAAAACGCGGCCAAAGCCGCAGTCATATTTGATGATAGTTTATTGTACCATAAATTGCTTCCGTTTGCAAGCGCCGCACTTTGTACTGCACTTGCAAACTTTTTATCCAAAGGTACTTGCAAATAATCACGAAAACCGTTATAATACAAAAGAATACAGTAGTCTCGGAGAATTGCGGAGATTCGGCACAGCCGGATGTACTACTCGATCAAAATGCACCTATGAAAGGAAAGATCATCATGCTCAACAACGCACCGACCAAGAATCCGACCATCCTTGCGTGGCTGGAAGACAAGCTGGATCTTGTCAAACCCGACAAAGTCGTCTGGATCGACGGCTCCAAGGAACAGACCGAAGCCCTGCGCGCCGAAGGCTGCTCCACCGGCGAAATGATCAAGCTCAATCAGGAACTGCTGCCTGACTGTTATCTGCACCGCACCGCCGTCAACGACGTTGCGCGCGTGGAAGCCAGAACCTTCATCTGCACCCCGACCGAAGAAGAAGCGGGCCCCACCAACCACTGGATGGATCCGGCCAAATGCTATGAGATGCTCTATGACATCGCCAGAGATTCCTACAAGGGCCGCACCGCCTATATCATTCCCTATTCCATGGGCCCCGTCGGCTCCCCGTTTTCCAAGGCGGGCATCGAGCTGACCGATTCCATCTACGTTGTGCTGAACATGCTCATCATGACCCGCGTCGGCTTTGACGTGCTCGATTGTCTGGGCGACAGCGACGACTGGGTCCGCGGCCTGCACTGCAAGTGCGACATCGACGCCGAAAAGCGCTACATCTGCCAGTTCCCGCAGGACAACACCATCATCTCCGTCAACTCCGGCTACGGCGGCAACGTGCTGCTGGGCAAAAAGTGCTTCGCACTGCGCATCGCGTCCTATCAGGGCAAAAACGAAGGCTGGCAGGCGGAACACATGCTGATCCTCGGCGTGGAGAATCCGCAGGGCGAAATCAAATACATCTGCGCGGCGTTCCCGTCTGCCTGCGGCAAGACCAACCTCGCCATGATGATCCCGCCCGAAGGCTACAAGAAGAAGGGCTACAAGGTCTGGACCGTCGGCGACGACATCGCCTGGATCCGCAAGGGACCGGACGGCCGCCTCTATGCCATCAACCCCGAAAACGGCTTCTTCGGCGTGGCGCCGGGTACCAACATGAAGTCTAACCCCAACGCGCTGCTTTCCACAAAGAAGGGCGCCATCTTCACCAACGTCTGCCACAACCTGGACGACAACACCGTATGGTGGGAAAAACTCGACAAGAATCCGCCCGAACACGCGATCGACTGGACCGGCAAGCCGTGGAACGGCAAGGTCGACACCGACCGCCCGGGCGCCAACCCCAACTCCCGCTTCACCGCGCCGGCAAAGAACTGCCCGTGCCTGTCAAGCGAATTTGAAAACCCGCAGGGCGTGCCCATTTCCGCGTTCGTCTTCGGCGGCCGCCGCGCCAAGCTCGCGCCGCTGGTCTATCAGTCCCGCGACTGGAACCACGGCGTGTTCGTCGGCTCCATCATGGCTTCCGAAACCACTGCCGCCGCAACGGGCGCCGTGGGCGTTGTGCGCCGCGACCCGATGGCCATGCTGCCCTTCTGCGGCTACAACATGGCGGACTACTGGCAGCACTGGATCGACATCGGCGCCGGTCTTGATCCGGAAAAAGCGCCGAAGATCTTCAACGTCAACTGGTTCCGCAAGAACGAGAACGACGAGTTCATGTGGCCGGGCTTCGGCGACAATCTGCGCGTGCTTGAATGGATTCTGAAGCGCTGCGAAGGCAAAGTGGACGCGCGTGAAACCGCGATCGGCTATCTGCCGTATGCGGAAGACATCAACATCGAAGGCCTTGAAGGCGAAGTCACACTCGACTCGCTGCGCGCCATCCTTGACGTGGACAAGGCGCTGTGGCGCGAAGACGCCAAGGGCATCGAAGAATTCTATGCCAAGTTCGGCGACAGACTGCCGAAGATTTTGCGCGAAGAGCTCGACACGCTCGAAGCGAACTGCGCGGAATAAAATTGAGAAAAAAGCCGCCGCATCCTTGAAATGCACCCCAAAAGTTAGACAATGTGGTATAATGTCTAACAAGGGGGTGCATTTTTATGCCCAAAGGAGTACCAAGGAAAAAACACACAGGAGAATTCAAGCAAAGAGTCGTTGAGACAATGCAGCGAGAAGGACTGAGCTATCGAGAGGCCGCACGACAATTTGAAGTTGGTAATCACTCTATGGTTGCACAATGGGAACGGATCTATCTGGAGGAAGGCCCTGAAGGTTTGTATATTGAAAGAAGAGGG
>CACWJV010000204.1 GCA_902761265.1 Oscillospiraceae bacterium
GGCAAGCGGATTGGTGTTGACATACTCCACCGAGGCGCGTGCGTCGGCAAGGAAGGCCAGCACCGCCTGCGGATTGCTGTCAATGAACGCCTTGCGCGCCACAACACAGCCCTGCGCCAGCCGGGTATCGGGGTGCGCGTCGTTCCAAAGATCGGTCAGGCTCAGTGCCACGGAGACGCTGCTGTTTTTGTCGGCGGCAACCGTCACATACGGTTCGGGCAGCACGGCGATTTTGCAATCGCCGGAGGCGAGCTTTGCTGCAAGCTCGCTGTGTTCGCTGAGGAATTCTACCTTTACATCGTCAAGGCCGTTTGCCGTCAGCAGATCCTGTAGGATATATTCCGGCGTTGCGCCCTGGCCGGTGGCATAGACCGTTTTGCCGGCGAGATCGGAAATCGAGGTGACCGTTTCGCCGTTGGTCAGCAGATACAGCACGCCGAGCGTGTTGACCGCCAGCATCTGCACGCCGCCGTTGGTCTTTTTATAGAGATTCGCGGCGAGATTCAGCGGACAGGCGGCGATGTCGACCTTGCCTGTGGCAAGGAGCGTTGCCACCTCGGTCGGATCGCTTGTCAGCGTGAAGTTATAATTCTCGTTGTCCATCATCGCGGCCATGCCCATACCGGTCGGGCCTTTGATCGCGGCGACGTTGATCGGGTCGCCGTCATAGTCGGCTCCGATCGGCGCGGCGCCGGCAGCGGTGGTTGCGGTCTGGTTCTGCGTGTTGTTGTTGCCGCAGGCCGCAAGCGCCAGCACGAGCAGCGCAGCGAGCACAACCGCAAGCAGCTTTTTCATGTGTTTCATCAATGAATCATCCTTTCTGATGTCTATACCATAATTATTGCGTCACGAACTGCAGCAGCATATCCCGGTCTACCAAACGGACATTTTTGCCGTCGCGGTGCACCGCGCCGTGCTGCTCCAGCGACGCAAACGCCCGATAGAGCGATGCGCGGCCGATATGCAGCAGCACTGCCAGCCGGCTCATGGACAAATCGAGTTCAAACGTTTTATAATCGCCGAAGCCGCGCAGCAGATATTGCGCCAGCTTTTGCTCTGCCGAACCGCCGGCATAGCGGCCGACCCGGCTGCCGAACAGCACGATCTGCTGGGAAAGATGGCGGATATAGCGAAACGCGAAACCGCTGTCGCGTTCAATCAGCAGCGTGACGGCGCTTTTTGCAAGCAACGCCGCCTCACCTGCCTTGCCGGCGATCAGGTTGCTTGCCGGCGTCTGGGCGCCGGAATAGAGCGCTTCGCCGCCAAACAAATCGCCCGGGTGCAGCGTTTGCAGCGGCACCGCGCCGTTTTCGCTTTGCCGCAACAGTTCGCCGCGCAGCAAAAAGCCGAGCGCCGGTCTGCCGTCTGCCGTGCAAGGGACAGTCTCTTCGCGCACGAAACGGATAAAGGAAACCTGCGTGTCGGTCAGCACACTGCGCAGCAGCTCCGGACTCACGCCGGAAAACAGCTCGTTTTCGCTCAGCAGCCGAAAAAACCGGTCATTCAGCGTCATAACGGTTCCTCTTTCTTTCAGGTTACACGGATTGTATCACGATTCCCCCGGAAAGTCAAGACGGCCGCCCGGAAACAGCAGATCGCGCTGTTCGCGGGCGCGGCGCGGCGTCTGGCCGAACTGACGTTTGAAGCAACTGATAAAATAGCTTTCTGAACAAAAGCCCAGATCATACGCGATCTCGGAGATCGGTTTGTCGGTCAAAAGCAGATCGCGCGCGGCATGCAGCCGCCGAACACGGATATAGGCGCTCAGCGACATGCCGACGTGCTTTTTGAACAGCACGCACAGATAATCCGGCGACAGCGCACAGCGCTTTGCCAGCGAAGCCGCGGTCAGCTTGCCGTGCAGCTCGGTTTCGATCAGATGCAGACATTTGCGCACGGCAGCAGGCGCGTCCTGCAGCGTCCGGCTGTCTTGTACCATAGAGGTGAACCGGACGCACAGCGTTTGCAAAAAGCGCAGCATCTCCTGCGGATCGCGCATGCGGTCGATTTGCAAAATGCTTTCGTCCGAAAGGTTGTAGGCTGTCGTTTCGTCCAGCCCGCCCTGGATCGCGCAGCGTGTGGCCAGTGTGATGCAGCAGATGGCCCAGTACTGCATTTGGCGTACCGGATCGGTGGAAAGCCGGCCGGCAACGACGGTCTGCTGCAGCAGACTTTGCATCAGATGCTGCACCTGCGCCACATTGCCGGCTGTGATGCAGCGATAAAACAGCCGCTCGGTCTCATAGGGCGTATGGGTCTGTCCGCTTTCACGCTGAAAAAACAGATCGCTTTGCTCCAGCACGGAGATCGCGTTTGCGCTTTGTTGTGTCATTTTGATCACCCAACGGAATGATATCACATTTTTTTGAGAAATACAACGGAAATTTAACAAAAGTAACGGTTTTTTTATATCACTTTCCCACTTATGCGGCTAAAATGGAACATGAAAAGAAACGGCAAACTTTGCCGCACAGAAGGAGAATCGATATGAAGTATCCCGAAATTGTGGAAAAACTGACGCTCGAACAAAAAGCAAAGTTCGTTTCCGGCTATGACTACTGGCATCTCGAAAGCGACGAAACGCTCGGTTTGCCGCAGATCATGGTCACCGACGGTCCGAACGGGTTGCGCAAGCAGAACCCCGACGGCGACGGCGTAGGGCTCGGCAACTCCTATCCGGCCACGGCGTTTCCCAACTCCGCAACACTCAGTTGTTCGTGGGATCCGGAACTGATTGAACGCGAGGGCAAAGCGCTGGGCGAAGAATGCCTCAAGGAGCGCGTGTCCGTGCTGCTCGGTCCGGGCACCAATATCAAACGTGCGCCGACCTGCGGCAGAAACTTTGAATATTTTTCGGAAGATCCGCTGCTGTCCGGCAAATGCGCCGCTGCATGGATCAAGGGCATCCAGAGCATGGGTGTGGGCGCGTCGCTCAAGCACTTTGCCTGCAACAGCCAGGAAGCGTTCCGCATGGTCATTGACGAAGTGGTAGACGAACGTGCGCTGCGCGAACTGTATCTGACCGCGTTTGAAATCGCCGTCAAAGAGGGCAAGCCCTGGACGATTATGAATTGCTACAACAAGGTCAACGGCGTTTACGGCTCCGAGCAGGTGCATTTGCAGCAGGAGATCGCCCGCGGCGAGTGGGGCTTTGACGGTCTGTTTATCACCGACTGGGGTGCGTCTGTGGACCGTGTGCCGGGTCTTAAAGCCGGCACGGATCTCGAAATGCCGTCGAGCGGCAGTTATAATGAAAAGAAAATCCTCGCGGCTGTTGCAAGCGGCGAGCTGCCGATAGACGTTTTGGACGCGGCGGTCGACAATGTGATCGCCCTCATCGAAAAGAGCAAACCGCAGCTCGAGCTGGTACACGACTTTGACCAGCCCGCCCACCACGCGCTCGCGCAGGAGGTGGCGGAGCAGTCCATGCAGCTGCTCAAAAATGACGACAATATCCTGCCGCTTAAAAAGGGCGCAAAGGTCGCGATTATCGGCGAAATGGCAAAGTTCCCGCGCTATCAGGGCGCAGGCTCGTCCGTTGTCAATCCGTTCCAGATCGACAACGCCTACTGGGAGCTCGGCAAACGCGGTCTCCCATTCACCTATGCCAAGGGCTATGACAAGAAAAAGGACGTTGTGGACGACGCGCTGGTTGCCGAAGCGGTGCAGCAGGCGAAAGAAGCGGACGTCGCCGTGGTCTTTGCCGGCCGTATTGCCACAACAATCTGATCCTCGAAGTGGCAAAGGCCAACCCGAACACTGTGGTTGTCCTCTCCGGCGGCAGCGTGGTCGAAATGCCGTGGATAAACGAGGTCAAAGGTCTGCTCAACGCCGGTCTCGGCGGCGAAGCGGGCGGCGCGGCTGTGGCGCGGATCTTGCTGGGTGAAGTCAATCCGAGCGGCAAAACAACCGAAACCTATCCGATCGCCCACGCCGACAACCCGACCTTCGGCAACTATCCCGGCGGCCCGGTTTCGAGCGAACACAGAGAGTCGGTCTATCTCGGCTACCGCTATTATGACGCCGCGAAAAAGGACGTGCTCTTCCCGTTCGGTTTCGGCTTGTCCTACACCACCTTCGAATACAGCGATCTGAAGCTCAACAAAAAAACGATGCAGGACACGAGCACCGTGACCGCGACGTTCAACGTCAAAAACACCGGCGACGTCGCCGGCGCGGAGGTTGTGCAGCTCTATGTTTCCGACAAGGAAAGCACGATCTTCCGTCCGGTGCAGGAGCTCAAGGGCTTCCAAAAGGTCTGGCTCGAGCCGGGTGAAACAAAAGAAGTCTCCATCACACTCGACAAACGCGCCTTTGCGTTCTTCAATGTCAACACCAACGACTGGTGCGTGGAAAGCGGCAAGTTTGACATTCTCGTCGGCGCATCCTCACGGGATATCAAGCTGCAGGCGACGCTGACGGTGAAGGCCGAAGCCGTGGAGATCCCCGACTACCGCGCCGTGGCGCCCGCCTATTACGACGATGTGGCAAACATCACGCGCGACGACTTTGCCGCGATCTACGGTGAACTGCCGGCGGACAAACGCGACCCGGACAAACCGATCGACATCTACTGCTGTCTGAACGACGCGATTGACACCAAATGGGGCGGCCGCATCTGCAAGCTGATCTCGGGCGCGATGAGCAAGTTCGGCTCTGCCGAGAACGGCGACGGCAAAATGATCGCCGCCATGGCGCTGCAAATTCCGATCCGCAACTTCATCGCCATGTCGATGGGCGTGTTCTCGGAAGAGATGGCGCAGGGCTTGCTGGAGATTCTCAACGACGACAAATCGTCCGCCAAGGGTCTTGGCAAACTGCTCAAGGGCATCCCGTCGGCCATCATGAAGCTGCCGGCGCTGCTCAAAGCGATTTAAA
>CACWJV010000205.1 GCA_902761265.1 Oscillospiraceae bacterium
AATGCAGCCCATCACCGAAATTGCAAAAAAAGCACACATCGACGAAGCGTATATCGAACAGTACGGCAAGTACAAAGCAAAGATCGATCCGCAGCTTCTAAAGGACACCGACCGTCCGGACGGCAAGCTTGTGCTTGTAACCGCTATCACGCCGACACCGGCGGGCGAGGGTAAGACCACCACAACGATCGGTCTTGCCGACGGCCTGTCCAAAATCGGCAAGGACGTCACAGTTGCGCTGCGTGAACCGTCGCTTGGCCCCGTGTTCGGCATCAAGGGTGGCGCTGCCGGCGGCGGCTATGCGCAGGTTGTCCCGATGGAAGACATCAATTTGCATTTCACCGGCGACTTCCACGCCATCGGCGCCGCGAACAACCTGCTTGCAGCTATGCTCGACAACCACATTCAACAGGGTAACGCGCTCGGCATTGACGTGCGCAAGATCACCTGGAAGCGCTGCGTCGATATGAACGACCGCCAGCTTCGTTTCATCACCGACGGCCTCGGCGGCCGGTTCAACGGTGTGCCGCGCGAAGATGGCTTTGACATCACCGTTGCCAGCGAGATTATGGCGATATTCTGCCTTGCAAGCTCCATCACCGATCTGAAGGAGCGTTTGTCCCGCATTATCGTCGGTTATACGTTTGATGACAAACCGGTCACAGCCGGCGATCTTAAAGCAGTCGGCGCTATGACGGCTCTGCTCAAAGACGCTCTTAAGCCGAATCTTGTCCAGACGCTGGAAGGAACCCCCGCGTTTGTCCACGGCGGCCCGTTTGCCAACATCGCGCACGGCTGCAACTCTGTGATGGCCACGCGCCTGGCGCTTAAGATGGGCGATTACACGATCACCGAAGCCGGTTTCGGTGCGGATCTCGGCGCAGAGAAATTCCTCGACATCAAGTGCCGCATGGCCGGTCTGACGCCGGACGCCGTTGTGGTTGTTGCAACGGTGCGCGCGCTGAAGATGCACGGCGGTCTCGACAAGAAATCGCTGGCCACGGAAGACCTTGCCGCGCTGGAAAAGGGAATTCCGAACCTGCTGCGCCATGTGTCCAACATCAAAAACGTATACAAGCTTCCCTGCGTGGTTGCAGTCAACCGTTTCCCGACCGATACGGATGCAGAGATCGATTTCATCATCGACAAATGCCGCGCCCTCGGCGTCAACACCGTGTTGTCCACGGTCTGGGCGGACGGCGGCAACGGCGGTGTAGAACTCGCCAAAGAGGTTGTGCGTCTGTGCGAAGAAGAACAGGGCAACTTTACCTTCTCCTATGAACTCGACGGCTCGATCGAAGAAAAAATTGAGGCGGTTGTCAAAAAGATTTACGGCGGCTCCGGTGTGAGCATTTTGCCGGCTGCGCAAAAGCAGATCAAAACGCTGACCGACCTCGGCTTTGACAAGCTGCCGGTCTGTATTGCCAAGACACAGTACAGCTTTTCCGACGACCCGACCAAGCTCGGCGCTCCGGAGGATTTCACTGTTACCATCAAAAACGTCAAAGTTTCCGCCGGCGCCGGCTTTATCGTGGTGCTGACAGGCGATATCATGACGATGCCCGGCCTTCCCAAGAGCCCGGCAGCCGAACGGATTGACGTTGCCGAAGACGGTACGATCAGCGGATTGTTCTGATTTCGAATTTTAACAATATGAAGCAGGGGAGAACGCGTTGCGTTTCACACCCTGCTTTTTTCCTGTCAGGTCTGTTTTTCCACCACTTAGTTTTAATCTGAAGACAACTTGTTTTGATTGTGTTATGATATGGGCACAGAAGGGGGGTGCATCGATGAAACTGAATCTGATTCATGCAGTGCAGAACGAGGTTGAGGTGACAATCAAAGGTGATACGGGCAGCGAAGAGGTGCAGCGCCTTTTGTCGCTTTTGCATGAAGATGCCGGACAAGGTATGGTTTTGCTGGAGCGGGAAGATGAACGGTTTTTGTTTCACCCGAGTGAAATCCTATATCTCGAGGTCATTGACGGAAAAACAATGGCAGCAACGGCGCAGGGGCAATATGAAATGAAGGAAAAGCTGTACCAGCTCGCTGCGTCTTTGAAACGAGACGGATTTATCCAAATCAACAAAAGCACGCTGGTTAATATCCACTTTGTGAAATCTATTTCGGCGGAATTCAGCGGAAACTATACGGCGACCATCAAAGGCAGAAGCGAAACACTGACCATCTCAAGATCCTATTTTAAAGCATTCAAACAATTTGTCAGGGGGTAATACTATGAAAATGTTTACACGTCTTTTAACTTTCGGGTTTGTTGGAAGCGGCATCGGAGCTTGCATCATGGCTTTGGTGATTCTGCTGAACGGCAGCAAACAGATCGATGCAACGGAACTGTTCTGTTGGATTCCGGCGTCTTTTCTGATGGGCGCCGTGACGATGATTTTGTACACAGACAAACTTCACTTTTGGCTGCTGACAGCCATCCATTTTGTCTCGTGCTTCGGTATCGTGTTTGCAGCCGTGCACCTGTGCGGCTACATGGATACTCCGCTCGCGTCGCTGCGTGCCATGATGCCCGAGTTCTTGATCATTTACATTGGAATCTTTCTTGCAGTTTATACGGTTTCCAAATTGAACGAACGTGCAGTGAACAAAGCGCTTGAGAAGCAGTTATAAAAACAGCAGCGTGTGTGCCAAAGCGGCATACACGCTGTTCTTTAGTTATAAGCAGACGGAATGAAGATAATCATCGGCTTCTTTTCTGGAATGAAAGATCCTAACTGCTTTATCGTTTCCGTATTGTTCCAGCAGCCGATAGATTTTCGGCAGCTGCTCATGCGGAAAGTCCAGAACCCACTGCTTGAATTCCTCGTCAAGCTCCGTTTCGATCCACGGCATTTCTTCACGAGTTTGCCCGACCCGCTCTAGTATTCCCGCAAGACAAACGTCAACGGATAAATCAAACAGAAAGACAGTGTCGCACGCTTGCATCCGCATCTCCAGTGTTCTGCCGTAGTTGCCGTCGATGATCCAGCGGTCACCTGTGAGAATCTGCGACAGTTGACGGTCAAATTCTTCTTTTTGAATGTTTGTCCTGTCAGGACGGTGCCAAATGGAATCAAGATAATATAACGGCAGGCCGGTCTTGTCGCGTAGCTTGCGCGCAAAAGTGCTTTTGCCCGCGCCGGGACTTCCGATCACAATCACTTTCTGCATCGTTGATACTGTCCTTTTCTTTATTCAGATGTGCATACGTTCGTTACGGATCACATGCATCATCCGGAATCAAACGTCAGTCGGCAATCTTGTGCCCGTCCTTGATCTCGATCTCTTTGTTTCCCATAAACGGCAGAATGATTTTGCCGCTCATGGTATCTCCGTGGAACGTGGCCTCTACTTCAAAGATTTTCCCGGGAAACGCCGACGCTTCGCCTTTGCCGTGGATCGTGTCACCTTCGGCATAGACGTCAAAATAGCGGAACGTCACGTCTTTGAAACGCTCCGGCGGTGTGAAATCAAACGTATACTGTCCGTCGTGTTCGCGGATCTCCACGATTCCTTCCAGCTTCATAAATAAAACATTGATCTTTGCAGACCATTTGCCGATACCTGTCATTTTCGTACCTCGTCCTTTCAGTCTCTTGTCCTTAGTATGATACCTATCTGCGTTTAGTTATACTTAAAAATCAGAAAAAAATCAAGCCCTTTTTAAAAATCGTTTGACATGTTTGAGGAGAAGTCTTATGAAAAAAGACGTTGTCATCATCGGCGCCGGGCCTGCCGGCATTTTTACTGCGCTGGAAATGGTGAAGCACAATACAAAAAAATCCATTCTGCTGGTTGAAAAAGGACAGCCTGTGGAAAACCGCCGCTGCCCGAAAAACCAGACCAAGCAATGCGTCAACTGCAAGCCCTACTGCCATATCACAACCGGCTTTTCCGGTGCGGGTGCGTTTTCCGACGGCAAGCTGTCGCTGTGCTATGAAGTCGGCGGTGATCTGCCGAGCCTCATTGGTGAACAACTGGCGCAGGAGACGATCGACTATACCGACAGCATCTATCTCGAGTTCGGCGCGGACACCCATGTGGAAGGCTTGGGCAACACCGA
The DNA here is from genome assembly GCA_902761265.1 of Oscillospiraceae bacterium. Classification (GTDB taxonomy): domain Bacteria; phylum Bacillota; class Clostridia; order Oscillospirales; family Acutalibacteraceae; genus UBA6857. The sequence goes on from CACWJV010000205.1 coordinate 4,070, forward strand.
GGAAGTCAAGAAAATCCGTATGCGCGCGATTCAGGCCGGCTTGAAGCTTGTCGATTGCCCGATCCGCCACATGGGCACGGAAAAGGCGCAAAAGATCTATTACGATATCGAACAGTATCTGCTGAATCACGGTGTGGAAATGCTCTTTGGCTATGAATGCCGCGACATCATTCTGAACGACGGCGCTTGCAAGGGTGTGATTCTGCATGACAATCACGGCAATTCCATGACGGTGGAAGCGGAACATACCGTCGTTGCCACCGGCCGCCGCGGTGCGGAGTGGCTCGAAAAGATCTGTGCGGAATACGACATTGCCCACCAGCCGGGCACCGTGGATATCGGTGTGCGCGTGGAGGTGCGCAACGAGATTATGGAAAAGGTCAACGAGGTTCTGTATGAATCGAAGCTGATCGGCTATCCGAAGCCGTTTAAAAATAAAGTCCGTACATTCTGCCAGAATCCGGGCGGCTTTGTCAGCCAGGAAAACTACGACAACAATCTCGCTGTGGTCAACGGGCATTCCTATAAGGAACTCAAAAGCAACAACACCAACCTTGCGATCCTGTGTTCCCACAATTTCAGCCATCCGTTCAACCAGCCGATCGCTTATGCACAGAAGGTGGGCGAATTGACTAACATGCTCGGCGCGGGGCACATCCTTGTGCAGCGCTTCGGCGATATTTTGGACGGCAAACGTACCTGGGAAAAAGAACTCTCGCAGTCCAACGTCCGTCCTTCGCTGCCGGACGCTGTGGCCGGCGATATTACAGCCGCTATGCCGTACCGTGCGATGATCAATATCATCAATTTCATTAAGTCCATGGATCATGTGGTGGAAGGCTTCGCGTCCAACGAAACGCTGCTGTATTCTCCGGAACTCAAGTTTTACAGCAACCGCGTGAAGATGGACAAGGATTTCAACACCAGCGTGGCAGGTCTGCACTGTCTGGGTGATTCCAGCGGCTGGACGCGCGGACTGATGATGGCGTCGGTCATGGGTGTGCTGATGGGCAGAAAACTCTATTGATCTTTGGAACAGCCGATGAAAAATCGGCTGTTCTTTCGCTTTCATCCGCTGAAACATATTGACGAAATGAAACAAAATGTTGTATAATAAATTGTTTTCGGGCATCGTTCCGAAGCGTGAATGATCTGACGGAGGTCGATAGTATGGTAAGAGCAATTGTCGGCGCCAACTGGGGCGACGAAGGAAAAGGAAAGATCACGGATATGTTTGCCGCGCAGTCGGATTTTGTCATCCGGTTTCAGGGCGGTGCCAATGCCGGACACACGATCATCAACAATTATGGACGCTTTGCGCTGCATCAACTGCCGAGCGGCGTGTGCTATCCGCATGTGACAAACATCATCGGCAACGGCGTAGCGCTGGACGTTGAAAAGCTGTTTAAGGAAGTGCAGAGCGTGCTTGACGGCGGTGTACCGGAAGTGAATCTGAAAATCAGCGAACGATGCCAGATCATGATGCCGTATCATGTACTGCTCGACACCTATGAAGAGGAGCGCCTCGCGGAAAAAGCGTTCGGTTCCACTAAAAGCGGTATCGCCCCGTTTTATTCTGATAAATATGCGAAGATCGGCTTCCAGATCTGCGAATTGTTCGATGAAGAATATCTGCGTGAAAAGCTTGAACGCGTGCTCAAGGTCAAGAATCTGATCCTTGAAAACGTCTATCACAAACCGCAGCTTTCCGTGGAGGAAGTGTTTGCCAAACTGATGGAATACCGTGACATGGTCGCACCGTATGTGTGCGACACCGGTAAGCTTGTGCGCTCCGCGCTCAAAGAGGGCAAAACCGTGTTGCTGGAAGGTCAGCTCGGTTCGCTCAAGGATCCCGACCACGGCATTTATCCGATGGTCACCTCGTCCTCCACGCTTGCCGGCTACGGCGCCATCGGCGCAGGTATTCCGCCGTATGAGATCAAAAATGTGACCGTGATCACCAAGGCCTATTCCTCGGCGGTCGGCGCCGGTGAATTTGTCAGTGAAATCTTCGGCGACGAGGCGCAGGAGATGCGGCTGCACGGCGGCGACAAGGGCGAATTCGGCGCCACCACCGGTCGTCCGCGCCGCATGGGCTGGTTCGACTGCGTGGCCACGCGCTACGGCTGCGAAGTGCAGGGCGCAACGGAAGTGGTGCTCACGGCGCTCGACTGTTTGAGCTATCTTGAAAAAATCAGCGTCTGTGTCGGCTATGAAATCGACGGCAAAGTAACCAAGGATTTCCCCGTCACACCGCTGCTGCGCAAAGCAAAACCTGTGCTCGTTACTCTCAACGGCTGGCACTGTGATATTCGCGGCATCAAGGAATTCAGCAAGCTGCCGCAGGAAGCGCAGGATTACGTCAGCTTTATCGAAAAAGAAATCGGTGTCAAAATCGCTTATGTGTCCAACGGACCCAAGCGCGAAGAGATTATCAAGCGGTAAGAGGGCAGAATATGACAAACGAAAAAATACTGGTGCTCGACTTCGGCGGACAATATAATCAGCTCATTGCCCGCCGTGTGCGCGATCATCATGTCTATGCGGAGATCCTGCCGTATACCGTTTCCCTCGACGAGATCCGGGCAAACGGTTATAAGGGCATCATCTTCACCGGCGGCCCGAACAGTGTGTTTGATCCTGCGTCACCGCACTATACCCCCGATATTTTGACGCTCGGGATTCCCGTGCTCGGCATCTGCTACGGCTGCCAGCTCATTTGTCACATGGAGCAGGGGACGGTCGCAACCGCGCCGGTCAGCGAATACGGCAAGATCGACCTGCACGCCGAGATCGACAGCCCGTTGTTTCAGGGTGTGCCGAAGCGCAGTGTGGTTTGGATGAGCCACACCGATTATATCGCAACGGTACCGGAAGGCTACCGTGTGACCGGCTATACCAAAGACTGCCCGTGTGCCGCAATGGAAAACGTGGAGAAGGGCATCTATGCCGTACAGTTCCATCCCGAAGTGACACACTCGGTTTGCGGCAGTCAGATTTTGCGCAACTTCCTGTTCAATATCTGCCACTGCAAGGGCGACTGGCGCATGGATGATTTCATCGCGCGTTCCGTGCAGTCGCTGCGCGCGCAGATCGGCGACAAGCGCGTGATTCTCGGCCTGTCCGGCGGCGTCGATTCTTCGGTTGTGGCCGCGCTGTTGTCCAAGGCGGTTGGCAATCAGCTCACCTGTGTGTTCGTTGACCACGGTTTGATGCGCAAGGACGAAGGCGACGTGATCGAGCAGACCTTCCGCGGCGCGTTCGATATGCAGTTTTTGCGTGCGGACTGCA
>CACWJV010000206.1 GCA_902761265.1 Oscillospiraceae bacterium
TATTCCATAGAAATGGAAAGCGAGGCTGTGCAAACATTGCATGTGCGCGTGTGTTCTGAATTGGATTACATCAACGAATCTGCTGAACCGATTGCATTAAATGAGGAAAAAGCGTTGACTGTCAGTCCGGACCTTTCATGGCAATATCTGATGTTTACTGCGCCTGAAACAGCAAACTATACCATTTTTGCAAACGGTGCGAATGCCTCCTATACAGTATTGACACAGCCGGCGTGGAACATCTACTTTGCAAGCGGCAGCTTTTCTTCCTCGGACACCGTGGGGAACCGCTGTAAGATGACGGCGGGAACGACCTATTGCTTTAAGGTGTATTCGTATTATTCTTCTTCCGAGGTACAGAATGTGACACTGCAGATTGTTCCCACACTGGATCTTGTGGACCCCGTGGCGGTCGAACTGCAACAAAATGTCCCCACGTCGCTCACGTTCGACGGTACAGAGCAAAGACAATATCTGAAAGTTGTTCCTGAAAAAACGGATACCTATACCCTATACTGCGCGGATGAGATTACTTCTATGAACATTTCTCTCTATGACGCTGATTTTGAACCGGTGTATAGTATCAATAGTACCTACAACCCAATTGCATGTGACGCAACGCTGCAGGCGGGGCAAACCTATTATTTTGAACTGCGCTCATGGGAAGCGGATCCGGCGGCCGAATTTGTTTTGGTGTTCCGGGATGACTTTTTGGCCATGAAGCGCGTACCGATTCAGCCGAATCAGACGCTGGAAGTCGCCGGAGGCGACTATGTGGCATTTACGCCCGAAACGACCGGCACCTATGTATTCACTGCCCGGGATGGGGATAACAACGGTGTTCGCACTGTGCTTTACAATGCTGACAGGAAAGATCTCAATTATGACTATGCCCCGGGCGTCGGCACAGTGATCAGAAAGATAAATGCCGGCGAAACCTATTACTTTGTTCCGGAAAAAGATGCCACCTGCAAACTCGTGTCCTTGGAAACCTTCGCGCAGGAGGAAGGCTGGCAGGTGGTCTCTGAAAACGAAGAGATCGACTATGTCGGCGGACAAAACCAGTGGTGCGTCTTCCGGCCGGAGACAACAAAAAAGTACATGATCTGCAGCTTGAATGAGCAATGGGTCGATGTTCGCCTTTATGACTCCGACTTCTAAATGCCGAAAGACCTGACCGCCGGAGAAACCTATTATTTCAGACTGAGGCATTATGATGAGAATGTGCGCAGCACCTGCAGCGTGATGACGCCTGAGGCCTTTGCAGCTTTGATTGCAAAGCCGATCGCACGCAGCACACCGGCAGAAGCTACGCGGTATAAAGAAAACTACTTCTTGTTCACGCCGGAAACCACGATGAGCTACACCGCTTTCGTTGAAGCGCCAACGGATTACAATATGACGCTTGACATTGCCATTCATGACGCTGCAATGAAAACCGTGTCTTCGAGTTCTGCCGGTTCCAGCACAATTAAAAAAGTTGCCTGCACAGCGATCCTTGAGGCGAGAAAAACCTATTATCTGACGACAAAACTATATTATACGAATTACAACCTTTCCGTGACGGTGTTGCCGACTGCAGACTTTATGGCGGCAAATGCGCAGACGCTCGAACTGGATACGCCGCTTCCGGTTGCCCTGAAGGAACAGGTTGATCTGTATTTTGCCTTTACGCCCGACACCGCAGGCAACTATGCGCTTACCGCAGAAAATATGCGATCCGGTCAAATTTATCTGTACGACAGCGCGATAAATACCATCCGCTCAACATACTATGGCAACGATCTTGATTTTGAGGTGCGCCTGAACGCCGGCCAGAAGTATTATTTCTGGATTGTTTTCAATGGTTACGGCGACGTCAACCCATTTGAAATCACCATCACAGAAACCTGCAGCCACGCCTGCGTTGTTTTGGACCGCGGCACACCGGCAACCTGTACCACAGACGGAAAAACGGCCGGTCTTCAGTGTACAGACTGCGGCAAATGGCTCGCCGAGCAAAATGATCTTTTCCGGCATCACAAGGATGCGGACAGCGACCGCATCTGTGACGTCTGCGGGCAGGCGGCCATCGACCTGACAGCGTTCTGCAACGAGGACGGTACCGTAACGGCCGTTCTCTACAGCGACGGCGAAATGGTCCTCACCGGTACCGGCGCGGTCACATGTGTCCCCTTCAAACCGGAAGAAACGGCGTTTGACGATGCCGGCGCCTACAACAGGGCCTGTGACAGATGGGGTTATAATATGTCCCGCGTGCAGCGCCTTGTGATTTCCGAAGGGATCACCTCCATCAGCGAAGGCACATTCACTGAGCTTTATTCGCTCAAAGAACTCATACTTCCGCGTTCCTGCACCCATGTAGATCAAAACGCATTTTCCACCGGTTCGCTTTTGACTTCAGTTTCAGTGTATAACCCGGACCTTGAACTCGACGGTCAGATTCCGGTTATCGCTTATGGGTTTACGGAGCACTACCAAAGCGATCCGTCCGTTTCCATCAGCATCGAAGAATACCGAATGCTGTTTTGTTCTTACTATCTGGTCCTGTTCGATCGTGAGATGTCTGTCGGAAAGCAACTGCTTATGCAAACGATCAACACGGACAGCTTGGACGAAGAAACCATATCCGAATATGCATCCTTGTACTTTGATCAATATAAAAAAGAGCTTTTAATCAGTGTCGGTATGGATCCTGCTTTGGCGGATGCGGCAGAGGATCTCCCGACAGTGTTGCTGCGATATATCAACGACTGTCTCGGAACAAGCTTCACCTGCGCGACGGACCTTTACATCTATGACCCGGCGTTGTTTGAAACAGGCGAAGTGACGAACGAGATGTTGGAAACGCTCTTATCCCAACCGACCGAAGCGTTTCGGACGGCGGTACAGGCGACATACGGTCTGAACATCAGTGAAGCAGGAAATATGCTCCCGAACGTAGCGCTGTCGACAGTGCCGCTTGGAAAAACGAGTGAATATCGTCCGTTTGAAGATGTCCTTGTGCGCGGTTATGCAGCCTCCACCGCGGAAGCGGCAGCCGCTGCGTCCGGTGTGAACTTTGCGTTGCTTCCGCCGGGCGGCACCTGCGGCGACAGCCTGATGTGGGAACTCGAAAATAACACCCTGACGATCAGCGGCGAAGGCGCCATGCCGGACTACACTGACAGCGAGCCAGCCCCGTGGATGGAATACTTTGCAGTGCCCGGCGCTGAGATCACCGTGATGCTCGCAGAAGGCGTGACGCAGATCGGCGCAAACGCGTTCCCCGCGTCCGGAGGCCTCAAAGAGTTGATCGTGCGGAACCCGGACTGCGACCTTTCGGCACTCGAGATCCGGGAACCGGCGTTTTTGCGCGGCTATCTCGGTTCCACAGCGGAAGATTACGCCAACGCGCACGAAGACTGCCTGTTCATGCCGCTGTGCGACGTTGATTACACCCATACGGTCGTTTGGAGTGAGAGAGAAGACTCCACTTGTAAAGTACCCGGACACACCGAGGGAATTCTCTGTACCGACTGCAACACGTACCTTTACGGCCACACGGCCTTGCCGCTTGCCGCCCACACCTGGAGCGATTGGACAGTCACAAAAGAGGCAACAACCGAAGCCGAGGGAAGCAAGACCCGCACCTGCAGCGTCTGCGGGGAAGAAGAAACACAGGGGATTCCAAAGCTGCAACCGGAAGGTAACGGCAACAATAACGATAACAACGACGGAGACGACGACGGCGGATTCTTCGGTGCGATCCGCAGAGCGATGAAAAGTCTTGTCGCGTGGTTCAAAAAGCTTTTGAGCTTTTTCAGCAGATAACAAGTTCATACATCAAAAGCCTGCCGGGTTTTCCGGCGGGCTTTTTTTCCATGTATCACAGTTCACTCCCCGAATCCGGCTTTCTACTCCCTGAAGGGATGAAAACCGCGTGTGATATGCTATGATACAAACTGCAAAGACTCCATCTATTATTAAAGGAGATGTGAATGATGAAGAAGACAAATAAACTTTGTCTCGCGCTCTTGCTCGCGCTGCTGGTCACGGCGCTTGTTGCCGTGGGACTGATCGCGGCGGCGGAAGAAACGCCGGCTGTTATTGACAGCGGCTATTGCGGCGGCGAAGGCGAAGGCTTAAATTTGGTCTGGTCGTTCAACAGCGAAGGTACGCTGACGATCAGCGGCAAGGGCGCAATGGCGGATTATTACGACGGAAATACGCCCTGGAAATACCATTTGCCGTCAATGAAATCCGTTGTATTTGAAGACGGTGTGACAACCATCGGAGACGAAGCGTTTTACTGTGTTTCCGATCCCGGCTCTGCACTGGCGCGTGTCACGATTCCCGACAGTGTGATCCGTATTGGGCACAGTGCCTTTTCCGGAAGCACTAAACTGGAAGCGATCACAATTCCCGCCGGCGTGAAATGCATAGAAGGCGGAGCTTTTGCCAGGTGTTCCTCTTTGGCGTATGTGAAAATTCCGGACGGGATTACAAGCATTGAAGATGCTGCATTCATGAACTGTACGGCATTGACAAGCGTGACGATTCCCGACAGTGTGACAAGCATCGGCGATTCTGCGTTTGAGGACTGTGCCTCTTTGATGGAATTAGAGCTTCCTGACGCTGTGACCAGTATCGGTTGGGCTGCTTTTCGCAACTGCACCAATCTTTTGAACCTGACGATTCCGGACGGCGTGACATC
>CACWJV010000207.1 GCA_902761265.1 Oscillospiraceae bacterium
CAAATCGGGATTTGCGCAGGTGGTTTTAATGAACAATACATTTTATGAAATGATCTTTAAGAGAAAGTCATTTCATATTTTCAGAAATGTTGGAGACGAATCAATCAAGGAAGAAGAACTGAACAATATACAAAAAGCATATTCAGCGTTTACTCCGCTGAATCCCGAAATCAAGACCGCCATTTACATCGTTCCCGAAACGCAGACCAGCTGCAAACGAGGCGGAGAATACTGTATTCTGCTTTACAGTGAAAAGAAAGACGGCTATTTGCAAAACATTGGTTATCTCGGCGAACAACTTGACCTTTATCTTGTATCCCAAAACATCGGAACGCTTTGGTTCGGAATAGGCCAAACACAAGAAAAACCCTTTGAGGATATGGAATTCGTTATTATGTTTTCTATCCGTAAAATCAGTGATGACTCTAAATACCGTAAGGATCTGTTTCAGAGCAAAAGAAAGAGTGTCGAAGAAATATGGGAAGGAGAACATATTTCAGGAGTAACGGATATTGTCAGGTTTGCTCCGAGCGCCTGCAATTCACAGCCGTGGTTTGTTAAGAATACGGACGGCAGATTATCTGTATACAGATACAAAAAGGAAGGCAAACGGGGAATAATGCCTGCTGACAAAGTTTCGTTTTATAACCGGATCGATATAGGCGTTTTCATTTGCTTTATGGATATTTGCCTTGCGCATAGCGGTATCGACTTTGAGAAAAAGCTATATTCTGATGATGGTGCAGAGAAAGAATTCGTGCTGAATACAGAGTATAGACTTGGTTGACAATTTCTGATTTGTTTCGGTGATGAAAGAAGGTGGCTGATATCCATTCAGCCACCTTTCTTTATGACGGACGCCCGATGAGCGACAGTTTTTGTTATACCGTAACGGTTCCATACACCCCGAACGCCGCCAGCGCACGGGCGCTTTCGCTCAGCGGCAGACCGACCACATTGCTGTAGTCGCCCGATATCTCTTTGACCAGTACGCAGCCGAGGCCCTGAATGCCGTAGGCGCCGGCCTTGTCCATCGGCTCCTTCGTTGCCACATAGGCGTCGATCGTCCGGTCGGACAGTTCGTAAAACGTCACGTCGGTCGCGGCGGCAAAGACCGTTTCCGTTTCGCCGTCCGTGATGCACACGCCGGAATAAACTGTGTGGGTGTTGCCCGAAAGGCGGCGCAGCATGTCTTTCGCTTCGGCTGCGTCCTGCGGCTTTCCGAGGATCGCGCCGTCGATCGCCACCACCGTGTCACACCCGAGCACGACCGCGCCGGGACATTGTTTTGCCACTGCCCGGGCCTTGCGTGCGGCGTTCAGCCGTACCGCTTCTGCAGGCGTGATGCCGGCCGGAAGACTCTCGTCGGCGTCGGAGACCCGGATTTCGAACGCATAGCCCGCTTTTTCCAACAGCTCCTTGCGCCGCGGCGACGCGGACGCCAGAATGAAACGCGCCATCAAAGCTTGCCCTCCTCTTTTAGCCGCGCAATTTTGAGCACAGCGGCCACGGTTTTGCTGTCGGTGATCTCGTTGTCCATCACCATTTGCACCGCGTCGGAAAGCGAAATTTCCTCGGTTTCAAGGAATTCGTCCTCGTCAAAATGCTGCTGCGTCCGGTGCAGACCTGTTGCAAGAAAGAGATAAATGATCTCGCTGCAATAGGCAACCGTCGGATAGACGCAGCCGAGCGAGCGGACGGTGTCTGCCGTCAGACCGCATTCCTCCTCTAGCTCGCGCATTCCGGCTTCCAGCGGTTCTTCGCCTTTTTCAAGTTTGCCGGCCGGCAGTTCAAGCAGCACCTTGTGATAGGGATAGCGGTACTGCCGCACAAATTGCAGCGTGCCGCGGTCGCTGAGCGCCGCCACACACACGCCGCCCGAATGCTCCACGATTTCGCGGATGGCGTTCTTGCCGTTGGGCAGCTCGATATCGTCCACATGCAGACGGATGATTCTGCCGTCATAGACGGTGGTCTCCCGCAGCGTTTTTTCAAATAATTCCATCGGTTCGAGTCTCCTTCGGTTCTATTCTGCCCCGCCCGGCGCTATGATGAAACGGGAGGGATCGATTTGGATAATGCTTTTGATTACGCGTCACTGTGCGATACGCTTGAAAAGCTGTACCGCGCGTTCGGCGTTTTGCCGCGTGTGTTCGGCCGCACGGCGCTTGGCCGCGCGCTGTTTGCGCTCGATCTCGGCCGGGGCCGGTTTCGGACTTTACTGCTTGCCGGCGTGTCCGGCGCCGACGAAACGGCGCCGCTGCTTTTGCGCTTTGCTGAAACGCTTTTGCGTCATCGGAAAGACCGGGTGCCGTTTTGCGGGGTGGATCTGCGGCGTGCGTTTGGCGATTGCGGGCTGACAGTTGTGCCGTGTCTCAACCCGGACGGGCTGGAGCTCAACGCGCACGGGCTGTCTTCCGCCGGCGTCTTGCGCAGATTTTTGCGTCCGCTTTTGCGTGCGGACGCGCCGTGGCACGCCAACGCGCAGGGCGTGGATTTGCGGCATCAGTTCAGCGCCGGATTTGACGCTTCTCGTGCCGCCGGACAGCCGGCGCCGGGTGCGTCCGGCTTTGGCGGAGACCGTCCGCATAGCGAAGCGGAAAGCCACGCGATCACGGCGCTTTGCCGCAAAGAGCGCTTTGTTCGCGCCCTGCTGCTGCAACCGGGCGACCGAGGACTGACCGTCCACGCGCCGCAACCGGAACAGGCGTTTTCCCTTGCCGACAAGCTGCTCGCACAGGAGCTCTCTGTGTCGCCGCAGCGGGCGGGCGCACCGGACGGCGGGTTTTCGTTTTGGTTCAGCGACATTTTTCAGCGCGCCGCCTATACAGTACAAACGGGCAAAGGGACGGATCCCCTGCCCGAAAAAATGCTGTTTTCGTGTTTGCTTTTATCAATGCTGCTGTAATTACAGACGGCTGTCCTTGTCGGCCGCGGCCTTGACCGCGTCGGCAACGGCGGCTTCAAAGCCGTCCTTTTGCAATGCGAGCAGCCCTTCGATCGTGGTGCCGCCCGGGGAACAGACCCGGTCGATCAGCTCCTGCGGATGGGCAGAGCTTTCGAGCACCATTTTGGCGCTGCCAAGCACCATCTGCGCTGCCACCTGCTGCGCCTGGGCACGCGGCATCCCCTGCTGCACCGCCGCACGGGCGAGCGCATCGATAAATAAATAGGCATAAGCCGGTGCGCTGCCGCCGATGACGCCGAAGATCGGGAACAGCTTTTCCGGCAACGCGATTGCCGTGCCGAACGACGCGCAGAACCTGTCTGCAAAATCCAGATCTTCCTTTGTCGACGTGTCGCTGCCGCAATAGGCCGACACCGCCGCCAAAACCGACGCGTTGATATTCGGCATCACACGGATCATCCGCACCGGAAAGCCGAGCGTGTCGGCGTAAAACGACAAGGGTTTCCCGGCCGCGATGGTCAAAAGCAGCGACTGCTTTTCGCGCACAAGATCGCGGATCTCCGAAAGCACGCTTTGCAGAACGTTCGGCTTGACCGCGAGCACGATACAGTCGGCAAAGGCCGCGAGCGACAACACGTCGTTACAAACGGCAATCCCGTACCGGTCGCCCAGCGCGGCCGCTTTTTTGTTGTCCACATCAAAAACGGCAAGCTCCTGCGGCGCAAGACACGCCGAGGAGCACAAGGCTTTTTTGTTGTCCACATCAAAAACGGCAAGCTCCTGCGGCGCAAGACACGCCGAGGAGCACAAGCCTTCGATGATTGCCGACGCCATATTGCCGGCGCCGATAAATCCTGTTTTCATATCTTATTCTGCTGCTTCTTCCGGCAGATCGGAGGTGCAGTGCGGGCACTTGGTCGCTTCAATCGCAACTTCGCTCTTGCAGAACGGGCAAACCTTGGTGGTGGGGGCCGCTTCTTCTTCCGGCTTTTTGCCGAGGTTCATCAGCTTGTTGACCGCCTTGACCATCAGGAAGATGCACAGCGCCATGATCAGGAAGTTGATGATCGTGGTGATAAAGTGGCCGTAGTTAAGGGCGAGCGCCTGGACAGCTTCGGAATCAAGGCCGGTGTAGTCCACCCACGGCAGCTTGATCATGCCGGCAACCTCAACGCCGCCGATGGACGCGATCAGGGGATTGATAAAGTCGTCGGTCAGGGCGGTGACAATGGAACCGAACGCAGCGCCGATGATGACGCCGACGGCCATATCCATCACGTTGCCGCGCAGCACGAATGCTTTGAATTCACTTGCAAACTTTTTCATTTTACTTGTCCTCCATTTCGGATTATTGGTGGTTTCATTATACATGGTGCGCCGCGATTTGTAAAGAGGTTGCGGCGAAAAACGTCAAATCCC
>CACWJV010000208.1 GCA_902761265.1 Oscillospiraceae bacterium
ACCAGCAGACAAAGCAGCACACAGAACAATCGTTTCATACGCTTCCCTCCTTTTTCCTCTTACACGCATTGTATCACGAAACATCACGCTTGTCTATGCCCGCGGGAAATATCATAAATTCTTCAGAATTGTCCCACCGGAGGCCCGCTTGCTTTTCGCCGCCGAATCCGCTATAATAGAGCCATCAACCGAAAGGAGACAACCCATGGAGTTTTCCGTCATCCCCCAACCGGTCGAAATGCGCCTGCACGGCGACAGGCCGGTGTTTCGCCTGACCCGGCTTTGCAATCTGCACGCAGACGACGAAAGCCGTCTTGCCAAAGAGGCGCTGCTGCGCTTTTTGGAAAAACCGCTGGAACTTGAACTTGTCGGCACCGGCAAAGAACACCTGTTTCTCCGGGTGGACGCAAGCGTTTCTTCGCCCGAGGGCTATACGCTGACCGTGGAGGAAAACCGCGTCACCATCACCGGCCACGACAGCGCCGGCGTGTTTTACGGTGTGCAAACGCTGGGGCAGCTTTTGCTGCAAGCGGACGGCGCCCTGCCCGCGCTGGAGATCGCCGACGCGCCGCAGTACAGCTATCGCGGCTTTTTGCTCGACGTCAGCCGCTATTTCTTTGCGCCCGACGCCGTGCGGCAACTGCTCGACGCGATGGCGCTGCACAAGCTCAACCGTTTTCACTGGCATCTGACCGACGACCACGGCTGGCGGATCGAGCTGGACAACTGGCCGCTGCTCACACAGATCGGCTCCATGCGCGCCTATACCAATTTCGGCCGCCACCCGCACGGCGGCTATTACACCAAAGACGAGATCCGCGAAATCGTACAGTATGCGCACGACCGGTTTATCCAGGTGATTCCGGAGGTCGATTCGCCCGGCCACGTCGTATCGGCCATCGCGTCGTATCCGTTTTTGTCCTGCTTCAACCGCGAATTGCCCGTCGCCACCAACTCCGGCGTACAGCACGACATCCTTTGTGTCGGCAAGGAAACTTCGTTCGATTTCATGTTCTCCGTGCTCGACGAAGTGGCAGAGCTCTTCCCGGATGGGATGTTTCACATCGGCGGCGACGAGGTGCCCACGATGCGCTGGGACAACTGTCCCGATTGTCAAAAGAAAATGCGCGAGCTCGGCTTTACATCACCGGCGCAGCTTTATGCGTGGTACATCGGGCGCATCACAGCTCATCTGCAGCAAAAAGGCTTTCGCGTGTTCGCGTGGCACAACGCGCAGCTCGGCGAGGACATCGACCCGTCCGTGATCCGCCAGCACTGGGACATGCTGCCCGGAGAAAATGCCGATCTGTCGCACGTTGTGGACGCAGACTACCACAGCTACTACTTCGATCTGCCCTACGGGATGGTCACGCTGAAAAACTGCTACACCCACAACCCGGCTAAAAACGGCGCGCAGCCGTTCGGCGTGGAATGCTGTTTGTGGACGGAGTATGTGCCGTCGATGCAAAAGGCCGGCTACTGCGCGTTTCCGCGCATGGGCGCGTTCAGCGAAACGGCGTGGACGCCGCCCGAAAAAAAGAACTACGCTTTGTTTCTCAAAAAGCTGCCGGCCTATTTCCGGTTACTTGACGCCGTCTCTCTCCCGCACGCAACGAAACGCCAGGCGCTGCCCTCGCTCATCCGCAACTGGGGCTATCAGGCGTGGTTCTGGCGGCGCAATCTGCACGCGATGGGACTCAAAAAAGAACTCGACGACCGCAAAGTTGCGCGTGAAGCGCAAAACAGGTGACAGTCCGGACGCTGCGGAAAACAGATAAAATTTCTTAAAAATCATCAGTTTCTGTGACCTTTGCGCCGTTTTGTGTTATGATAGTGAAAAGAAGGGAGCTGTTACCTATGAAAAGAACAAACGCCTTGAAAAAAATCTGCTGCCTCCTGCTCGCCTGCCTGCTGCTGTTCAGCATCGCGCTGCCGGTCTTTGCCGAAGCAGACGACCCGGCGCCGATCATCTATATCATCGGCAGAACGCCGATCTATGAGAACCCCGGCACCCCGCAGCAGCGCCAGACGCCCGACGCCGAACAAAACGAGATCATCGACGCCGTCAAAGCCGCGCTGCCCGATCTTGCAAAAGCGGTCTTCCTCGGCCAATGGGATACCTATGCCGACACGGCCTATGATCTGATCATACCGTTTTTTGCGGGCTTCGGTCTCAACGAAAACGGCGAAGTGGCCAACGGTTCCGGCCCGCTGTTTCGCTGGAGCGAGGATACGATTTCCACAAACTACAAAGGCGACAACCCCTACACCTACCGGTTTGAATACGACTCCCGCCTGTCGCCGATGGAACTGGCCGACCAGTTAAACGACTACATCGAAGCCGTCAAGCGTGTGACAAACAAAGACAAGGTCTCCATCATCGGCCGGTGCTACGGCGCCAATGTAGGTCTTGCCTATGTCTATAAATATCAGACGCCGGTCGATTACGCCGGTCTCAACGCGTTCGTTTTCTATGACCAGTCCGTCACCGGCATCGAGATGCTGGAATCCGCGTTCAGCGGCACGGTCAAGGCCAATAAAGCGGCCGCCGGTTCCTTCCTTGAAGGGCTGAGTCTTTCCACCGGCAACGCGGCGCTCGATTCCATTTTGCCGCTGACGTTCAAAATGCTCAAGGAGACCTACGGCGTGGACATCACCGTGAAGTTTGTTCAAAACTTCTATGATCATGTGCGCGACACGCTGATCCGCCGCTTTATGAAAACAACCTTTGCCTCCTGCCCGGGCTACTGGGCCATGGTCTATGACCGCTATGAACAGGCAAAGCAGTATATCTTTAACGAACCCGGCGACGCAGAAAAATACAAGGTGATGATCGACAAACTCGAAGATTACCGAACCAACGTCCAGCTTCGTTACAAGGATCTGATCGCCGATATGCAGGGCGCAGCCGTTGACGTTGCCTGTCTTTGCAAATACGGCTTTATCGGCTATCCGCTGTATGAAACCTCCAACGATCTTTCCGACGGTGTGACAGGACTCGCAAAGCAGTCCTTCGGCGCCACCGTGTCCGAATATGACGCAACCCTGCCGGCGAGCTATTTAGCCGCGCACGACAGCGCCTACATTTCTCCGGACAAACAGGTGGACGGCGCCACGGCGTTGCTGAAAGATACCACATGGTATATCAAAAACTATAAGCACAACTCGTTTTGGGACAGTCTGCATCCGCTTTTGAACGCAATCTGCCGCCAAAAGGGCTTCACCGTCAACAGTGATGAAACCTATCCGCAATACCTGATGATGGAAACCGGCGGCAGATACCCCGTATTCCCGATGACCGCAGACAATTGCGACCCGGAAGGCAAGATCGTGCGAAACGGTGATGACACAATCAAGCAAAACTTTTTCACCCGCATCATCGCCTTCTTCCGCTACATCATCGACGTGTTCAAGGTGCTGATCCGCAAATAAAGCACCGCCGACGCGAAAAATGCAGCCGCAAAAGCAGACTGGTTTTCGTGAACGCAAGACATAAAAAATGGGCAAGGCTGACGCCTTGCTCATTTTTTTTAACACAGTTATTTACGGAAAGAGGCACTTCCCTGCGCAGGACACCCCATGGGTGCCTTTTTTATGAATGGATCATGGTGTAGAAGAACGCCACAATGCCAAACAGCGGCGGGAACGCCGCCATTTTTTCGATCTTCATCTGCTTCTGGCAGTCCGGGTTGTTTTCGTTGCCGCTGAACCACAGGTCGGGCGTTGCATAGCGGATGACGTCGGGGTCAATCGCTTTCACGTCGTTTTTGGTATATTCCCCGAAATCGATCGCGCCGCTGGCAAGGATATCCTGATAGAGCTTTTCTTTTTCCATCGGCCGCAGCGGGTTGAAGAAGGAAAACTCACACTTGCCGGCGCTGGCCTTCCACCACCGCCAGGAAAGCTCGCTGCGTTTGAGATTGTTGAGCTGTTCGTCGGTCTGTGCGGCGCATTCCGCCATTTTCCAAAGGGCATCCACCAGCCGTGCCGTCACAGCCGGGAACGGACGCATACAGGCCGCCGAGCCGTAGTAGATGCACATATGCCCGTCAAACGAGCCGGCATGCTTTGAAAAAATCTTCACAATCCGGTGCACATATTTGCCGCCGGGACCGTAATACGCGTTGCAGAAGCCCGCCGCCTCTTTTTCAAGATCGCAATACGGGTTTTGCAGACATTTCGAAATCATATAGGCGCGCAGCTCACCGAACTCGGTGTCGCAGCGATCCATATAGTAGTTGCCCTCCACATACACGCCCTTGACGTTGTTTTCATAGAAGATCTGCATGTTCTTCTGGATCACGTTAAAGTTTGGGAAAACCGTGCAGGTGTGCTGATAGTTCGTTGCATAGTCCCAGATATACAGGCGGTCGCAGATCTTTGCCCAGTCGGTGAGGTCTTTATAAAACTCGGCGTTGCACGCTTTGTGATCCAGCGGATGGGCAAAGCAGCAGAGAATCGAGCACAGGCGGATAATCACGTTGTCGCGCGGCACAATGCCTGTAGGCGCCTGCTGGGAATAGTAATAGGCAAACGTGTCGATCGCCACATTGTCATAGCCCTTTTCCTTCACCACGTCGGCGATCTGGTTGACAAAATTGACAACCGTTGCCGACGCTTTGCCGCCGTGGGCCGCTTCAAACGCGGTACAGGTTTCACATTGGCAGTTGGCAAAGTTGTCGTTTTGGGTGACGGAAACGATTTGCAGCGGCGCGTCGGGGTCGTGCTTTTCCTCCAAAATCTTCAGCACATTGTTTGTGCAGATTCTGAGCACGTCCGGGTTCGTCAGACACGGCTGTTCGGTCGTCCGTTCGCCGTCGTGCAGCGCCAGATATTCGGGATGCGTATCTTTATACTTTTCGGTTTCGCACAGCGTACCCATCGTGTGGCAAAAGCCGCCCAGATAGTCCACCGCGCCGCCCATTTCGGCGCTCAGCGTGCGGCGCGACCCGTTGGTCAGACCGTTG
>CACWJV010000209.1 GCA_902761265.1 Oscillospiraceae bacterium
CTGGAGGAAGGCCCTGAAGGTTTGTATATTGAAAGAAGAGGGCGCAATAGCAAAGGCCGTCCACGGAAGCTGGACAAGAAAGTCGAGGAAGACCTGATTGCAGAAGTACAACGTTTAAGAGCGGAGAATGCCTACTTAAAAAAACTGAATGTCTTGGTTTCCGAAAGGGTGCGGCAGCTTTTTAGGGCCGAGGGCCGAGGGTTGCGGGTCGCCGGTGGCGACCTCTCAGCCGCAGGCTGAGAAGCAACGACCGAGTTGCGGGTGTCCGGTGGACACCTCGCGAAGCGAAGCAACGACCGAGCCGGCAGGCGAGACCCGGGAGCCGAGAACGGGAGCCGAGACAGCTGTCACGCGCCAACCAACGCCGTGGCAAAAGTACAACATAATATGCGCGTGACTGATGAGGTTTGAACGTGCGGTCGACAGACCGTTGGCGGCAAAGCACAGCCACACCCTCCGCGCCCGGTCGATTGCTGATCGACGCAGCACTACCGACTATCGACTAACGACTCACGACTTTCTATTGACAACCGCATCAAACTGTGCTACACTGCATTCGTGGAAGTTCCACAAATATTTTTCACAATTCCGGAGGTGTTTTTATGATTTGGGGAGATGGCTCCGCGGCTGCCATGGCGGCGGCCGACGCGGCAAAGGCCGCGGTACGCAGCACAGCAAACTTCAACTGGACCTTCATCGCGCTGCTGGCGCTGGTGGTCTGTGCGGTCTATGTGCCGCAGATCAAAAAGAAAAACTGGAACGGCGTGTTTGCCGCGCTGGCGCTCTACGGTGTGCATTGGTTCTATGAGATCATGAACGCTGTGATCTGCCACTTCACCGGCTACGCGCTGTGGCACGTGTCACCCGAAAGCACCACGTGGATCATCCTCGTGGGCGTGAGCTGGGAGCTGAGCATGATGTTTTCCATCGCCGGCTTCATGGCCGATCTGCTGCCGGAGGACAAGCACAAAAAGATCCTCGGCGTCAACAACCGCATCGTTTTTGCCGTCGGCTCGGCGCTGGGGTTCAGTCTGTTTGAAATCTTTCTCGCATCCACACCGGCGTTCATCTGGGTCTACAAATGGTGGGGCTTTTTGCCGGTCTTCATCACGACCTACATCCCGTTCTTCCTTGCGTCCTATCTGATCTACGACGCAAAGCGCACCACGCAGAAGCGTTTTTGCGCCATCCTGTGGGGTATCGACGTGATCTTGATGGCGGTATTGATCCCGCTCGGTATTATCTGAACAAGCAAAAAACGCCCGGTTTTTGCCGGGCGTTTTTGCTTGACCTTTTGCCGCACCCAAAACAAGCGGCAGGCAGAGCGTTCAAACCTCACCCGTCAGTGCGCTTTGCGCACTGCCATTCTCGCCTGCCGGCTCGGTCGTTGCTTCTGCGCTTTGCGCAGAGGTCGCCACCGGCGTCCCCGCTTGCGGGGCGCGGGTCTCCGGTGGAGACCTCAAAAGGCGCAGCCTTTTGAAGCGCCGACCGAACCGGCAGGTGAGACAGCTGTCACGCGCCAACTGACGCCGTGGCAAAGTCGAAACAAACAAAGCGCGTGACTGAAGGGGCAAAACCACCGCAGCCGCACTGTCCACCAAGCAGCAGCCTTGCCGTCCGCGCCAAGTCGCACGACCCCTTCCGTCATCGTGTCTGCGACACGAAGCCACCTTCCCCAACGCGCACTGCGTGCGCTGGGGACGGCTGCTTTGGTGGCTGCCCCTGAGGCTGAGAGGTCGCCACCGGTGACCCGCAACCCTTGGCCCTAAACAAAAAAAGCCCCGCAGGGCTTTTTTATTTTCGGAACTGCTGCTTGAGGCGTTGTTCTTTTGAAAGCACAACCTTGCGCAAACGCAGCGATTGCGGCGTGACTTCAAGCAGCTCGTCGTCTTTGATAAATTCCATGCACTGCTCGAGAGAGAGCACCGTCGGCGGCACGAGACGCAGCGCGTCGTCGGAGCCGGAGGCACGGGTGTTTGTCAGGTGCTTTTGTTTACAAACGTTGCACACCACGTCCTCACTTTTGGCGCATTCGCCGACGATCATGCCTTCATAGACCGGAACGCCCGGGCCGATAAACAGCCGGCCGCGGTCCTGCGTGTTAAACAGCCCGTAGCCCGTAGTTTCGCCGGTTTCGTGGACAACGATAGAACCGCGCTCGCGGGTTTTGATCTCACCCTTCCACGGCTCATAGCCGGCAAAGAGCTGGTTCATGATACCGTTGCCGTTGGTGTCGGTCATAAATTCGCTGCGGTAGCCGATCAACCCGCGCGACGGAATTTTGAATTCAAGGTGGGTCGCGCCGCCGTCGCGGGCGCCCATGTTTTCGAGTTCGGCTTTGCGCGAACCGAGCTTTTCGATCACCGCGCCCACATATTGTTCGGGCACTTCCACGATCAAAAGCTCCATCGGCTCGAGCGTTTTGCCGTTCTCTTTTTTCAAAATGACCTTCGGGCGTGACACCTGGAATTCATACCCCTGGCGGCGCATGGTTTCGATCAGGATCGACAAATGCAGCTCGCCGCGGCCGCTGACCTTAAACGTGTCGGTTGAATCGGTCTCCTCCACACGCATCGAAACGTTGGTCTCAACCTCTTTAAAGAGCCGGTCGCGGATGTTGCGCGACGTGACAAACTTGCCCTCCTGCCCGGCAAAGGGCGAATTGTTGACGATAAAGTTCATCGAAATGGTCGGCTCGTCGATCTTGATAAACGGCAGCGGATCGATATGCTCGGGATCGCAGGCCGTTTCGCCGATGTTGAGGTCGGCGATACCGGAGACGCAAATAAGGTCGCCGAGCTTCGCTTCCTCTACCTCAACACGTTTGAGACCCTCAAACTGATAGAGCTTCGAAATGCGCACGTTGTGGTTCGTGCCGTCCTGTTTGCAAGTCGTGAGGGTCTGGTTGCGTTTGACACTGCCGCGTTCCACACGTCCGACGCCGATACGGCCGATATAATCGTCGTAGTCGAGCGAGGAAAAAAGGATCTGGGTCGGGCCGCTCATATCGCCCTTAGGCGGATCGATATTTTCCAGGATCGAGTCAAACAACGGACGCATGTCGCCTTGGCGGACGTCGCTGTCGAGCGAGGAATAGCCGTCGCGCGCGCTCGCATAAACAACCGGGAAATCGAGCTGATCCTCTTCAGCGCCGAGCTCGATAAACAAATCGAGCACCTCGTCGATCACTTCGGCGGGGCGGGCGCCCGGGCGATCGATCTTGTTGACCACCACGACGACCTTCTTTTTGAGACCCAGCGCCTTTTTGAGCACAAAACGCGTCTGCGGCATGCAGCCTTCAAATGCGTCGACGAGCAACAAAACGCCGTCGACCATCATCAGAATGCGCTCCACCTCGCCGCCGAAATCGGCGTGGCCCGGGGTGTCGACGATATTGATCTTGGTGTTTTTATAGTGGATGGCGGTATTTTTGGAAAGGATGGTGATGCCGCGTTCGCGCTCGAGGTCGTTGGAGTCCATCACACGCTCCGCCACCTGTTCGTTTTCGCGGAAGGTGCCGCTTTGTTTGAGCATCTCATCGACCAATGTTGTTTTCCCGTGGTCAACGTGGGCAATGATCGCCACATTGCGCAGGTCCTGTCTGACATCCATAGTTTCACCCTGTTTCATCATTCTATACAATTTGCTATTTTACCATGAATTTCGCAATTGTGCAAGTGGAAAATGCACAAGCGAACGGGAAGATTTTTGGTGAAGTTGACAGTTAAAACCCGGCAAAAGAAAGGCCGTGTAAACCACGCGCTGCAAATCCCCTGCCCCGGCTCCAAAAAGCCGTCCGGCACCTTCCGGCGCCGAACGGCTGCGTTCAGTCTTCTACTTTTACAATAAAGTCCGTCATGTCTTCGCGCGGATCGCCGCGCTTGTCCTTGGGGAGTACCACGGCCGAGATGCCGCCTACAAGCAAAAACAGCAGCACCAGCACATGGAAGATCATGTCGATGAGCATCGTCTCCTCCATACCGTTCGGGATCCCCTGCCAGCGGCCGAGCACAAGCAGCACCGTGTCGCACAGATGCAGCGCGAAAGCCGCCCAGATCAGCGGCGGATGCTTGCCCGCAAGCACCACCAGCGCGATGCACACCGCGGCATAGACCGCAAACACCGCGCAAAACCACGTCAGCGAGAGCCTGCCCTGCCAGTGTTCGGTGAAAGCGGCTGAAAACACGCCGCTCCAGCCGCGGGAAAACGACGCGCTTTTCAAAAGCACTTCCGGGATGTAGTTGCTGAAATAGAAATTGAAATTCTGTCCCAGCAGCGCCTTGACAAGATAGACGAGCGTCATAATCAGCGACATACCGAACGCGCCTACGGCGGACTTGATGTTGGTCTGATGTTTTTTAATTTGCTTCGTTGTCAGTTGTTGCATAGGTAACCTCTTGCATCACGACCTGTTCCTTCTCGTACTGCGAGATGTACTTGGCCTGGTAGTAGTTTTCCTGGTTGTAATCGAACGTGCCGTCCGGGTTCACCGTGATCACCGTGCAGCCGCGCTGGGCGCCGCGCTTGTAGATGCCCGGATACGCCAGATAGTCGAGGCTCATGCCGTAGGTCAGGCGGATGCCGTTGTAGTCCATGGAGAAATGGTTGTCGTGGTCGTGGCCGAAGAACACGCCCTGGGTGGAGCCGAGCTCTTCCATCGTTTCAAACAGATCGTCCTCGTGCATGCCGCAATAGACCACCTTGCCCGTTTCACCGGCCACGCCGTAGATCAGCTTGACAGAGTCGGTGTCCTTGTAGCCGTTATCCACATAGGCGTCCCACGCGTTTTTCATTTCCACCAGCGGAATGTGGAAGAACGCCAGCGATTTGATATCGCTCTTGTCGGTACGGCCGAGTTCGAGATAGCGCGCATCGTTTTCGGCGTTGAGCTTTTTCACGCTC